>NZ_JBEXHZ010000009.1:0-230726 GCF_040608315.1 Streptomyces sp. NPDC005195 | reverse complement strand
TGCGTTTCCGACTCTATCAGACCGTTTCCGTATCCGATTTCCTCGGCGCTTTCCAGGTTTCCGCTTTCGCGTTTCCCTTTCCGGCGGTTCCGACTTTACCAGATCCGTTTCCCGTTCCGTTTCCGGTCGGAATTCATTTCCAGTGGCCGTTGGAAGGGCCTTTGCCTAATCGGGCCTTGCGGCTCTCTTTCGGCGAGTCCGACTTTATCAGAAGGTTTTGATCGGCCTTACCGGCCGCTCGGTCCTGACTAATCGGGGGTTGCTTCTCGGAATTGCGTTCACAAGAAGCTCGCAGATGCTAACCGCCACCGACTGGACGTGTCCAGTTCTAGGCAACTGTTCGAATCTACCTCCCCACCGGCTCCATGTCAATGGCTCCTGTGGGGCGAACAGGAGACTAGCAGGTCAACGGGCGGAGTCGCACATCACGCGGCCGTCGGCAGCGTGGCGCTGCGCTCGGCCTCCTCGACGTCACCGGTGTCACCGGCCCGTGCCGCACGCCCGCCCAGGACGTACACGTACGTGAGGAAGGCCAGTTCAACCGCGATCCCTATGCCGATGCGGGCCCAGGTGGGGAGGCCGGAGGGGGTGACGAAGCCTTCGATGGCGCCCGAGACGAAAAGGACCAGCGCCAGGCCGATCGCCATGCCGAGGGCGGCTCGGCCCTCTTCGGCGAGGGCCGTGCGGCGGGAACGGGGGCCCGGATCTATCAGGGTCCAACCGAGTCGCAGGCCCGTGCCCGCGGCCACGAAGACGGCCGTCAGCTCCAGAAGGCCGTGCGGGAGGATCAGGCCGAGGAAGGTGTCGAGGCGGCCGGCCGACGACATCAGGCCGATGCCGACGCCTACGTTGAGCATGTTCTGGAAGAGAATCCAGAGCACGGGTATCCCCAGGAAAACGCCCAGGACCAGGCACATCGCGGCGGCCTCGGCGTTGTTCGTCCACACCTGGGCCGCGAAGGAGGCCGCCGGATGACTCGAGTAGTAGGTCTCGTACTCGCCGCCGGGGCGCGTCAGCCGGCGCAGTTCGGCGGGAGCAGCTATCGAGGACTGGACCTCCGGGTGCGCGCCGATCCACCACCCCAGGAGGACCGCGACGGCCGTGGAGACGAGTGCCGTGGGCACCCACCAGTGGCGCGAACAGTAGACCGCCGCGGGGAACTGCTGGGTGAGGAAGCGGGTGACATCGCGCCAGGAGGCTCGGCGGGTGCCGGTCACGGCGCTGCGCGCGCGTGCCACCAGTTGGCTGAGGCGCCCGGTGAGCTGCGGGTCCGGGGCGCTGGACTGGATGAGGGAGAGATGGGTGGCCGTGCGCTGGTACAGGGCGACGAGTTCGTCGGCCTCGGTTCCGGTGAGCCGGCGCCGACGGCGCAACAGGGCGTCCAGGCGGTCCCACTCCGCGCCGTGCGCGGACACGAAGACGTCGAGGTCCATCGGTTCTGCTGCTCCTCGTCCTCTCGTACCGCGTGTCAGCTTGTCGTACCGCGGCGCGATGTTGCCCTCAGCTTGGCAGACTGGCGGTTCTCGGGGCAGGTCAGGGGAAGGACGGACGAGCGTGAGTGAGCTAGTGACGGGCGAGGCGGTGGCGCTGGAGCTGCGCCCCGCGAAACTGCCGAGCCGTGCGCTGGCCGTACTGCTCGACCTGGTCGTGGCGATGGCGGCCTATCTGATCGTCACCATCGGGCTGGTCGCCGCGACGGCGGCGCTGGACGAGGCGGCGCAGATCGCGGTGTCGATCGCGAGCTTCGTTCTGCTGCTGGTCGGTGGACCCATCGCGGTGGAGACGCTCAGTCACGGACGTTCGCTGGGGAAGCTGGCGTTCGGGCTGCGGGTGGTGCGGGACGACGGGGGGCCGATCCGGTTCCGGCACGCGCTGGTGCGCGGTGCCATCGGTGTGGTCGAGATCCTGATGACGTTCGGGATCGTCGCGTGCATCGCCTCGCTCGTGTCGGAGCGGGGGCGGCGGCTCGGTGACGTGTTCGCGGGGACTCTCGTCGTGCGGGAGCGCATCCCGGCCGGGCGGAGCGCCTTCGTGCCTCCCCCGCCGCCCTGGCTGGCGGGACGGTTCTCCGGGCTCGACCTGTCGGCGGTGCCGGACGGGCTGTGGCTGGCCGTCCGGCAGTACCTGACGCGGATGCGGCAGCTGGATCCGCAGGTCGGGGCCGCGATGGCGGAGCGGCTGGCCCACGATCTGGCCGCCCGTACGGGGGCTCCGGCGCCGCAGGGTGTCCCGGCGGCCGCGTATCTGGCGGCCGTGGTGCACGAACGGCAGACGCGGGACGCCAGGCGGGCCTTCGCGGGTGGGCCGGCCGTCGCGGCGGTGCCGGGGGGGCCGAGCGGGTTCGGCACAGGGATGCCGGGCGTGAGTGGCCCGGTCGCGCGGCATCCGGGGTTCCCGGATCGGCAGGCGGTCCCGCCCTCGGCGGCGCGGGAGGAGCGGGCCGACCGGCCCGCGACCGGATTCGCGCCGCCTGCCTGACGCCGACGGAGGTGGGGCCCCGCTCAGGTGAACGCCGACGGCGGTGTTTCGAGGTGTTCCAGCTCGATGCCGGGTGCCGCGAGTACGACGTCTCCGGCGAGGTGCACGGCGTGCTGTTCTCCCGTGTCCAGGGCTGTGACCTGGTACGCGTCCACGGTCAGGGGACCGTTGTCAGTGCCGTGTGTTTCTCTCGAGACCAGGGCCCAGGACTGGTCGAGGGTGCGCGGGGCGAGGACCGGGTCGGTGAAGGCGACGAGGCGTACGCGGGTGGCCGATCGGGAGGGGGTGAGGCGCAGGAGACGGGCGGTGGCGACGAGGAACGCGGGGGACGTGCCGGTGAAGGCGTGCGCGTGGGCATTGCCCTCGGTGGCCTCGGTGCCCGTGGGATCGGTGCGTACCCAGGTGACGCCTTCGAGCGCGGCGCCCCGGACCTGCCAGCTCGCGGCGTGCAGTTCGAGCCGGATGGGGCGGCCCAGCTCGTCGAGGGCCAGGTCGACGGAGCCGGCGTGGTCGCCGGAGGGTGCCGTCAGCTGGGAGACGTAGCGCCAGCCGGAGGGTCCCGGCGCGCAGTGGAAGTGTTCTTCGGCCAGGGGGGTGTGATCGTGCGGATCGTGGAGCGAATAGCGGCCGCGTGGCATGGGCGTTCAGGTCCTCATCGGGGACAGGCCCCCGCCACGGGGGCGGGGGCCTGCTGACATCCGTACGCCGCGCGGTCGGTGCGGCCGCTCGGCGCGGGTGCTCAGTAGCGGTAGTGGTCCGACTTGTACGGGCCCTCGACCTCTACGCCGATGTAGGCGGCCTGCTCCGGGCGGAGCGTCGTGAGCTTGACGCCGAGGGCGTCGAGGTGGAGGCGGGCGACCTTCTCGTCGAGGTGCTTGGGCAGCACGTAGACGTCGGTCGGGTACTCGTCGGGCTTGGTGAACAGCTCGATCTGGGCCAGCGTCTGGTCCGCGAAGGAGTTGGACATCACGAACGACGGGTGGCCGGTGGCGTTGCCCAGGTTCAGCAGGCGGCCCTCCGACAGCACGATGAGCACCTTGCCGTCGGGGAACTTCCAGGTGTGGACCTGCGGCTTGACCTCGTCCTTGACGATGCCCGGGATCTGCGCGAGGCCGGCCATGTCGATCTCGTTGTCGAAGTGGCCGATGTTGCCCACGATCGCCTGGTGCTTCATCTTGGCCATGTCGGAGGCCATGATGATGTCCTTGTTACCGGTCGTGGTGACGAAGATGTCGGCCTTGTCGACGACGTCGTCGAGGGTCGCGACCTGGTAGCCGTCCATCGCCGCCTGCAGGGCGCAGATCGGGTCGATCTCGGTGATGATCACGCGGGCGCCCTGGCCGCGCAGGGACTCCGCGCAGCCCTTGCCCACGTCGCCGTAGCCACAGACGACGGCGGTCTTGCCGCCGATCAGGACGTCGGTGGCGCGGTTGATGCCGTCGATCAGGGAGTGGCGGCAGCCGTACTTGTTGTCGAACTTCGACTTGGTGACGGCGTCGTTGACGTTGATCGCCGGGAACAGGAGGGTGCCGTCGCGGTGCATCTCGTAGAGACGGTGCACGCCGGTCGTGGTCTCCTCGGTCACGCCGCGGATCTCCGAGGCGAGCTGGGTCCACTTCTGGGAGCCGTCGGTGATCGTGCGGTTCAGGAGTTCGAGGATGACGCGGTGCTCGTCGTTCTCGGCGGTGTCGACCGAGGGGACCTTGCCGTCCTTCTCGTACTTGACGCCGTTGTGGACGAGGAGGGTGGCGTCACCACCGTCGTCCAGGATCATGTTCGGTCCGCCGGTGGGGGTGTTCGGCCAGGTCAGCGCCTGCTCCGTGCACCACCAGTACTCCTCCAGGGTCTCGCCCTTCCAGGCGAAGACCGGGACGCCCTGCGGGTTGTCCGGCGTGCCGTTCGGGCCGACGGCGATGGCCGCGGCGGCGTGGTCCTGGGTGGAGAAGATGTTGCAGGACGCCCAGCGGACCTCGGCGCCGAGGGCGGCGAGGGTCTCGATGAGGACGGCGGTCTGCACCGTCATGTGCAGGGAGCCGGTGACGCGGGCGCCGGCGAGCGGCTGCGCGGCCGCGTACTCCTTGCGGATCGACATCAGGCCGGGCATCTCGTGCTCGGCGAGGGTGATCTCCTTGCGGCCGAAGTCGGCCAGGGAGAGATCGGCGACCTTGAAGTCCTGTCGGTTGTCGACAGTCGTCATGGGGAGCTGCTCCTCGGGATTGTGGCGAGGTGGGTACGGCTGTACTGCGCGACGGCGGGCACAGGGGTGCCCTCGGGCACAGGCGTGCCCGGTGCGCGCAGCTCAGTCCGTCGGAGGCCCTCTCTCCCTCGGCCGGTCCGCGGTGGGACCGCCCGACCGCCATCAGCAGCGACGTCTGGCTCAGTCACCAAGCTACACCGGTCACCCCGGGCCTCCCCAGTCCGGCTCCGGCCATAGTGTGCCTCGGCCGTCTCCAGGAAACCCCTAGTGTCCGTGTGAGCGGGTGCCCGGACAGGGGCTCGCGGCGCACCCGTCGCGTCGCCGGGGTCGGCGGTCAGTGTTCGGCCGGACGTGCCGGGCCGCCGGGGGTCGCGTCGAGGTCAGGGCCCTTGGCCGCCTCGGCCTCGCTGTAGATGTCCGGCTCCAGGTAGATGACGCGCGCGATCGGGACGGACTCCCTGATGCGGGCCTCGGCGGCGTTGATCGCCGAGGCGACCTCGCCTGCCGTGTCGTCGTGCCGGACGGCGATCTTGGCGGCGACCAGGAGTTCCTCCGGGCCGAGGTGAAGCGTGCGCATGTGGATGATGCCGGTGACCGTGTCGCCGTCGACGATCGCGGTCTCGATCCTCTTCACGTCGTCGACGCCCGCCGCCTCGCCCAGCAGCAGGGACTTGGTCTCGGCCGCCAGGACCAGTGCGATCAGGATGAGCAGGATGCCGATGCAGAGCGTGCCGATGCCGTCCCAGACACCGTCGTCGGTGAGGAGGGCCAGGCCGACGCCGCAGAGGGCGAGGACCAGACCGATGAGCGCGCCGAAGTCCTCCAGGAGGACGACCGGGAGCTCGGGGGCCTTGGCGCGGCGGATGAACTGTGACCAGGACAGCTTCCCGCGCAGCTCGTTGGACTCCTTGATGGCCGTGCGGAACGAGAAGCCCTCGGCGATGATCGCGAACACCAGGACGCCCACCGGCCAGTACCAGTGCTCGATCTCGTGCGGGTGCTTGATCTTCTCGTAGCCCTCGTAGACGGCGAACATGCCGCCGACCGAGAACAGGACGATCGAGACGAGGAAGGCGTAGATGTAGCGCTCACGGCCGTAGCCGAAGGGGTGCTGGGGCGTCGCCTCGCGCTGGGCCTTCTTGCCGCCGATCAGGAGCAGGGCCTGGTTGCCGGAGTCTGCGATCGAGTGGACGCCCTCGGCGAGCATCGAGGACGAACCGCTGAAGGCGAACGCGACGAACTTGGTTACCGCGATCGCGAGGTTGGCGCCGAGTGCCGCCACGATCGCTTTGGTGCCGCCTGAAGCGCTCATCTGCTCCTGCTGTCCCTTCGTACGCCGTCCGGACCCCGTTCGTACCCTCGTACCCCGGTCCGGGCTTTGCCCGCCCTTTGCGGTGGGCCATTGTCGCAGCCCGGTCCGGCGGCGACCGGGCCGGGCGGCCCGGCGGTCGCGCCGGGCGGCCGCCGTCACCCCCGTCAGGCGACCACTGTCGCACGGAAGATCGTGCCGGAGCCGGACACCTCGGCCTTTTCGCCGGCCGGGACGAAGACCGACTGGCCGGGCGCGAGAACGCCGCCGTCCGCGTGCACGGAACCCGCCGTGCAGAGCAGGATCTGCGGGGTCTCGCGGGTGAGGTCGTGCGGGGCCGCTCCCTTTGCGACGTCGTAACGGGAGAGGCGGAACTCGTCGATGGGGGTCGCGTAGACCTCCTCGCCGCCGGGCGACTCCTCCGGGCGCAGCACACCGGGGTCGCTCGCCTCGAAGCGGACGATGCGCAGCAGTTCGGGCACGTCGACGTGCTTGGGGGTCAGACCGCAGCGCAGGACGTTGTCGCTGTTGGCCATGATCTCGACGCCCAGGCCGTTCAGGTACGCGTGCGGGACGCCGGCGCCGAGGAACAGCGCCTCGCCGGGCTGCAGTCGGACGTGGTTGAGGAGCATCGCGGCGATGACGCCGGGGTCGCCGGGGTAGTGGTGGGCTATGTCGGAGTACGGGGCGTAGGCGCCGCCGAGGCGGTCGCAGGCGGCCGCGGTCTCGGTGACCGTGCGGGCCATGTCGTCGGGGTCCGCGCTCAGCACCGCCGTCAGGACCTCGCGCAGGGCGGCGTCCTGCGGGTGGGCGCGCAGCAGGTCGACGTACGGCTTGAGGGAGTCGACGTCCAGGGCGGCGAGGAGAGCGGCGGCCTCGTCCGGGGCGCGGAAGCCGCACAGGCCGTCGAACTCGGTGAGCGCGCAGATGAGTTCGGGCTTGTGGTTGGCGTCCTTGTAGTTGCGGTGCGGGGCGTCGACCGGGATGCCCCGGCGCTCCTCGTCCTCGTATCCCTCTCTCGCCTGTTCGAGGTTCGGGTGCACCTGGAGGGAGAGGGGGCCGCCCGCGGCGAGGATCTTCAGCAGGAACGGCAGCCGGGGGCCGAACTTGGCGACGGCCGCGCGGCCGAGTTCCTTCTCGGGGTCCTCGGCTATGACCTCGGTGAGGGGACCGCGCGCCGTGAGCGAGGGGGCGCCGGGGTGCGCGCCCATCCACATCTCCGCCTGCGGTTCACCGGTCGGCTCGACGCCGAGCAGCCGCGGTATGGCGGTGGTCGAGCCCCAGGCGTAGGGGCGGACGGTGTTGTCGAGGCGGTCCATGTGTGCTGTCTTCTCCGTACGTACGCTGCTCTGCGGTCGTTTCCCCACCAGGTGGGCGCCCGTGCGCCGCGGTGCGGCGTCAGCGGGTGTCGCTCAAGGTCAGGCCCCCGAGGCGATCGCCAGGTAAACGGCGGCGAAATCCGTGACGGCGATCAGTTCCGCGAGCGTCTCGAGGTCGCCGCCCTCCTCGGGTTCCAGCTCGCTGATCGCGGTGTCGTGGCTGAGGGCCAGTTCGCGGGCGGCGGGCGCGGCGGTGAGGCCGCCGGCCGGGCGGTCGCGCAGGAGCACCACGCGCGCGTGCAGGACCTGCTGCTCCTCGACGCGGTCGCGGAAGAAGTCGTCGGGGTCGGCGGCCGCGGCCAGCGCGCCCGAGAGCAGGACGCTGTGGGCGGCCAGCGCCTCGGGGAGTTCCGCGGCGAGCGCGGGGCGGCCCGCCAGTTCCGCGAGCGCGGCGGTGAAACGGCGGCCCGCGGGGCCTGCGGAGGTGCCCTCCGTCCAGATCACCGGGAGTGCCTCGGCCAGATCGGCGGCGAGCGTCTTGGCGGGGTTGCCGTAGGTCGCGATGGCCGGGCCGCAGCGTTCGGCCACGCGGTCGAGGCGGTCGGCGACCTTCTGCAGCGCCTCGGGCGGGGCCGAGACCAGGCCGGTGCGGTCCAGCAGGGCGAGGAGCGGGGTGAGCAGCGCCCACAGGACGCCGGGGGCGGAGGCCGCGAGGGGTGAGTTCGGCTCGTACGGGGCGGTCGCCATCGGTACGAACATGCCGTGCGTGCCCTCCACCGCTTCCGCGATCGGGGTGCCGGTGGGGGCCACCGCGACGACGGAGCTGCCGCGCCGGTACGCCTGCTCGACCAGGAGTTCGAGTCCTGGTTCGGCGCCGTCCGGGGTGGCGATCAGTACGAGGTCCACCGGGCCGGCCCAGCCGGGCAGCTCCCAGCGCAGGGCGCCTCCCGCGGGGGCGACGCCGGTGGGGGTGAGCCGGGTGACGGGGCAGCTGGCCCCGGCGAGCGTGCCGAGCAGTTCGGCCACTCCGGTGGCCGCCAGCCCGGGGCCGGCGATCAGGACCGCGCGGGGGCGGCCGTCCGGCTTCAGGTCCGGGATCCCGGCCTCCGTGGCGTGGCGGACCGCGGTACGCACGCGGGCGCCGGCCTCGGCGGCGCCTCGGAGCAGCTCACGACGGTCGGCGCGGGCGAGCGCCTCTGGGTCGTCGAGCAGCGAGTCGTCGAGCATGGGTCGGCAGCCTCCCGATCGCCGGTGTGTCGCCTGTGTCGCTGTGGTGCGGGGTGGGCGCCCGGGTGGTGGCGGCGCCCGGTGGCTCGTTCAGGCGGGGCGGCGGGCCTCGTCGACGAGCAGTACGGGGATGCCGTCCCGGACGGGGTAGGCGAGGCCGCAGTCCTGTCCTGTGCAGACCAGCTCGCTCTCCTGCTCCTTGAGCGGGGCGTGGCAGGCCGGGCAGGCGAGGATCTCCAGGAGGCCGGCTTCGAGCGGCATGGGGTGTCCTTTCGAACAGGTGGATGCGGCCTGGTCAGAGTACCGCTGTGGGGGGCTGGGTGCCGGGGTTGGGCGCGGGGTCCCTGTCATCGCGTATGCGGGGGCTTCGCCCCTGCGCCCCGCCAAGGGGCTCCGCCCCCTGGACCCCCGATCGCCCGAAGGGCTCGTCCTCGAACGCCGGACGGGCTGGATATGCGGGCCCGCGCCGGGAGGTTCCGGACGGGCAGGGGGTGTCGGCCCGTGCTGGATGGTCCCCGCGGGCAGGGGGTGTCGGCCCGCGCCCGAAGGATTCCGACCGGCGGGCGGTGTCGGCCCGCGTGTGCAGGATCCCGGCGGGCGGAGGAGGGGTCCGCCCGCGCCGGAAAATGGCCCGGCGGGGTGGGGATGTGGGCCCGCGTCCGGGGGTTCAGGGGGTGCGGGGAGCTGGTGAGCAGCCCCCCGCACAGCCGTCGCCCGGACCTGTGCGGGCGCTGACGGGCGGGGTTCAGCCTCGGATGAGGTCCAGTACCTCGTCGCGGACCTTCGCCACGGTCGCCTCGTCCCTGGCCTCGGCGTTGAGGCGGAGGAGGGGCTCGGTGTTGGAGGGGCGGACGTTGAACCACCAGTCGTCCGCCGTGACGGTCAGCCCGTCGAGTTCGTCGATGGTGACGCCCTCACGGCCCTGGTAGGTCTCCCTGATCGCGGTGAGGCGGGCCGCCTGGTCGTCGACGGTGGAGTTGATCTCACCGGAGGCGGCGTAGCGGTCGTACGCGGCGACGAGCTCGGAGAGCGGGCCGGCCTGGCCGCCGAGCGCGGCGAGGACGTGGAGGGCGGCCAGCATGCCCGTGTCGGCGTTCCAGAAGTCGCGGAAGTAGTAGTGCGCGGAGTGCTCGCCGCCGAAGATCGCACCGGTGCGGGCCATCTCGGCCTTGATGAAGGAGTGGCCGACTCGGGTGCGGACCGGCGTGCCGCCCTGCTCGCGGACGACCTCCGGGACCGACCAGGAGGTGATCAGGTTGTGGATGACCGTGCCGCCGCCGTGCTTGGCGAGTTCGCGGGAGGCCACCAGCGCGGTGACGGCGGACGGGGAGACCGGGTCGCCGTGCTCGTCGACGACGAAGCAGCGGTCCGCGTCGCCGTCGAAGGCGATGCCGAGGTCGGCGCCCTCGTCGCGGACGCGCTGCTGGAGGTCCACGATGTTCGCCGGGTCGAGCGGGTTCGCCTCGTGGTTCGGGAACGTGCCGTCCAGCTCGAAGTACATCGGGACGAGGTCCAGGGGCAGGCCGTCGAAGACGGTCGGGACGGTGTGCCCGCCCATGCCGTTGCCCGCGTCGACGACGACCTTCAGGGGGCGGATGGAGGTCAGGTCGACGAGCGAGCGCAGGTATCCCGCGTAGTCCTCCAGCGTGTCGCGCTGGGTGATCGTGCCCGGCGTGGCGTCCGAGGCCGGGGCGCCCGAGTCGAGCCAGGACTCGACGAGTTCGCGGATCTCGGAGAGGCCGGTGTCCTGGCCCACGGGGGACGCGCCCGCGCGGCACATCTTGATGCCGTTGTACTTCGCGGGGTTGTGCGAGGCCGTGAACATGGCGCCGGGCAGGTCGAACGCGCCCGAGGCGTAGTACAGCTGGTCCGTCGAGCAGAGCCCGATCTCGGTCACGTCGACCCCGCGTGCCGCCGCCCCGCGCGCGAAGGCCCGCGACAGGCCGGGCGACGAAGGCCGCATGTCGTGCCCGATCACGATGGCTTCCGCTCCGGTCACCTGGACGAAGGCGGCCCCGAACAGCTCGGCCAGCGACTCGTCCCACTGGTCCGGGACCACCCCGCGTACGTCGTACGCCTTCACGAGCTGCGACAGATCAGCAGTCACGGCCAACCCTCCAGAAGTCCACTTCGGTCACCCCAAGCTACCCGTCCGTGCTGACAGTCCGCTGTGCGGCGGCTGATCGGACGCGCATCCGTCACCTGGGAAGCGCCACTCATCGCCCAGGGGCAACACACTGACCAGCCCTCGTCAGGGCAGCATCCACCCCAGGACGGGCGAGCTCTGCCCGAGCACGATCAGGCACATGACCAGCAGGAGCCCCGCGCTCCACGGCAGCACCTTGCGCAGCAGATCCCCCTCGCGGCCCGCGAGCCCGACCGCCGCGCAGGCGATGGTCAGGTTCTGCGGCGAGATCATCTTGCCGAGGACGCCTCCCGAACTGTTGGCGGCGGCGAGCAGTTCGGGAGAGAGCCCCGACTTCTGGGCCGCGCTCACCTGGAGGGCGCCGAACAGGGCGTTCGCCGAGGTGTCGGAGCCGGTGACGGCCACGCCGAACCAGCCGAGGACGGGCGACAGGAAGGCGAGGCCCGCGCCGGCCGCCGCCACGAACTGGCCGATCGTGGCGGCCTGCCCCGACAGGTTCATCACGTAGGCGAGAGCCAGCACGGACGTGACGGTGAGGATCGCGAACCTCAACTCGCGGACGGTGGCGACCCATTCCTCGACCGCCACGCGCGCGTGCACGCCGAGAACGGCGGCCGTGCACAGTCCGGCGAGCAGCACGAGGGTGCCGCCGGTCGCGACGACCGGGAGCGTGAACACGTTGCCGCCGACCGGTTCGCCGTCCGGGTTCACGACGTTCAGGAAGGGCCAGTCGAACACCCGTGTCGCTCCCGCCAGCCACTCCTTGACCGGCGGGATCTGGGCGACCGAGAAGACGATGACGATCAGGGCGTACGGAGCGTAGGCGCGCACGACTTCGGGACGCGGGTCCTCCTCGTCCAGGTCCTCGCCGCGTACGCCGGTCAGTACCGCGACGCGTACGGACTCGGGGGCGGGCCGGCGCGCCCGCGGCAGGGCGACCAGGGCCGCGGCGCCCGCCAAGGCCGCCGCGATGTCGGCGAGTTGGGCGGAGACGTAGTTGGAGGCCGCGAACTGGGCGAGAGCGAAGGCGACTCCGCACGCCAGGGCGGGCGCCCAGGCCTCCCGCAGCCCGCGCCGCCCGTCGACCAGCGCCACCAGAAGCAGGGGCACCACGAGTGCCAGCAGCGGCGTCTGACGGCCCACCACGGAGGCCACCGAGTCCAGGGGCAGGCCGGTGACCTGGGCGAGGGTGACGACCGGTGTGCCCATCGCGCCGAAGGCGACCGGCGCGGTGTTGGCGACGAGTGCCACCACGGCCGCGCGCACCGGGTCGAAACCGAGCGCGACCAGCATCACGGAACAGATCGCGACGGGTGCGCCGAAGCCCGCGAGCGCCTCCAGGAGCGCGCCGAAGCAGAAGGCGACGACGAGTGCCTGGACGCGCGGGTCGTCGGAGAGACGCCCGAAGGAGCGTCGCAGGATGTCGAAGTGCCGGGTGCGGACGGTCATCCGGTACACCCACAGGGCGTTGACGACGATCCACAGGATGGGGAAGAGGCCGAAGGCGGCTCCCTGGGCGGCGCTGGACAGTGTCTGGCCGACCGGCATCCCGTACACGAACAGGGCGACCAGGGCGGCGGCGAGGAGACCGAGGAGGGCGGCCAGGTGCGCCTTCATGCGGACGCCGCCGAGCAGCACGAGGACGAGGACGAGGGGCAGGGCCGCTACGAGGGCGGACAGGCCGAGCGAGTCGGCGACGGGTTCCACTTCCTGGACGTACACGGGCGCCTCCCCGGGTTCGGCCGCACGGAGATTCCGCGATGCGGAAAGCGATTTCTCGCGGGTGCCGAAATGGTCGTGTCCGCGACAACCAGTCGTCAATGGGCGTGCACCGCCCTGTGACACGGGGGGTGCGGGAAGCCGGGAAGCCGAGCGAGGGAGGGAGGCGCGGACGTCGCGAAAGGCGCGGCACCAGAGAGTCCGGGAGACGGAGGCTGGGTGCTGGTCACGTCGGGCCGCTGAGCCCGGAGCGCGGGAAGTCGACGGAGGGGGCGCTCAGTTGTCCGGTGAGCGCAGCACCCGCAGGTGGCCCCGGCGGGCGACCTCCATCGGGTCCACCGACCGCGCGCTGCCACCGGCCTCGGCGGCGCGCTGCTGCGGACGGGCCGCCTCACGCACCGCGTTGGCGAGCGCCTCGAGGTCGTCGCCGCTGGGGCGGGAGGGGGCCGAGGAGTCGGCGAGGCGGACGACCTCCCAGCCACGGGGCGCGGTGAGGCGCTCGGAGTGCTCGGCGCACAGGTCGTAGCAGTGGGGTTCGGCGTAGGTGGCGAGCGGGCCGAGGACCGCGGTCGAGTCGGCGTAGACGTACGTCAGCGTCGCGACGGCGGGACGGCCGCAAGCGGTTCGCGAACAGCGACGTACAGGGCTCACGACGTTGGACGGTACCGCACTCTTGAGCGGGCCGCGACGACTCTCCCCCAGGTCACCCCACCGTGTCGTGCCATGAGACCGCCCACAGGGCCCTCCGGGACCCCCTCGCCGACCTGGGACGACCTCCGCCGCCGGAGGGCCGAACAGACCTGAATCCGGTCGCCACTTGGAACAAACCATGTCAATTGCCATGCGTGTGACGGTCTTGGAGAGATACGGAATCGAGCCCAAGCTTGGCCGGAACGGTCATCCAGCGACATCCGGAACGCGCACCGGGCCGCCGCCGCGGGGCCGCGGGCAGTCGCGTGGGGGTCGGGCGCGCGGCCGTCGCGGGGACTACGCTTCGTCAGTGATGGACACCCCTGTACCGCCCCGCGCCGCAGCACCCGGGCCCCGCCGCCGTGATCGCCACGGGAGGGGCATGCGTGGCCCCGTCGCGCCGCCCCAGGTGCCGCTGGCCGCGAGCCGCGCCGAGGTCTTCGCGGACCTCGTGCAGGACTCCGTGGAGCGTCTGGAGCGGCGCTGGCCGCAGCTCGCCGACATCGACTTCATGGTCCTGGAGGTGCCGCGCCTGGACGGCCCCGGCGAGAGCTGGAACGACGAGGCGGTGCCGCTGGGCGGCACGATCGCGGCGCGCGAGGGCCACCCCGCGCGCGTGGTCGTCTACCGCCGCCCGGTCGAGATCCGCACCAAGGGCCGCGACGAGCGAGCCGCGCTGGTGCACGAGATCGTAGTGGAGCAGGTCGCGGAACTGCTGGGTCTGACTCCGGAGACGGTGGACCCGCGCTACGGCGAGGAGTGAGGATCCACCGCGTCCCCCCGGGACCCGGTGGATCACCCGTACGTGATCACTCGTACGTGATCAGCTCTTGAGCAGTACCGACAGGTCCTGGTCCGCCTTCGGGACCGCCACCGTCCCGTGGTCGTCCGGGAGCGTCTGGATCGTGAAGCCGGGTACGCCCTCGTGGGTGGAGGCGAGCGTCCGCGAGGCGTAGACGGGGCCTCCGGAGACCGACTCGACCGTCAGCGCGTACGTCCCCCGCAGCCCGCTCGGCGTGGGGGCGTCGACGTCCTGGGTCGTACCGCCCTTGATCGTGTACGTCTTCGTCGCCGGGGTGCCGCCCTCGCTGCCCGCGGACGCGGTGACCTTGACCTGGGCTGTTCCGCCGGGCGCGGACAGGGCGAGTGTGGTGCCCTTGGCGCTGTTGTCGGCGACGGTCGCGCGCGCGGCGACCGGAGCCGTGGCCGGGATGAACGCCGATTCCTGCTTGTCCCCCTTGCCACGCACCACCCGCAGGGCGGCGACGACGGGCACCGGGGCGCTGCCGGTGGGGGTGAGCACCAGGGAGCCCGCCTCGCCGCGTGTGACGTCGCCGAGGTCGACCGCGGTGGTCATGCCGGACTTGATGTGGAGCGTCTCGTTGCCGGCCGGGGTGATCAGGCCCGAGGGCGAGGCCAGCCGCACCTTCAGGTCGGCGTCCTGGTCGCCGGGCGCGAAGACGACCAGCCGCACGGAGGTGGCGTCCTTCGGGATGCCCGGCATGACGAGGCTGCCCGCCGGGTCGGTGGAGGCGCCCAGCCAGTCGCCGCCGGTGCGGTCGTCCAGGGCCTGGACGACCGCGCCGACACGGCCGCTGCGGACGGTCACATGGACCGTGAGGTCGGTCTGCGGCGCGCCGGTCAGCGTGCTCAGCAGGATCGGCTCGCCGGCGTGCGGCTGGACCGTGATGCCGTCGCCCACGGTGGACTTGAGGGTGCCGTCCTTGCCGTACAGCTCGATGTCGACGACGGCGGCCGAGTCGTCCGGGTTGGTCAGGTGTACGTAGTCGGTGCGGCTGTCCGCGGTGCTGGCGCCCGGGAACCAGAACTCGGTGTCCGGAGCCGTGCAGTCGGTGCCGAGCAGGCCGCGTCCGGTGCCCGCGGTGACCTCGGTGGTCTCCTGGACGGTCCAGCCGGGCGCGAACCTGCCCTCGGCGGTGCCGACCAGGGCGGGTCCCTCGGCGCCCGAGCTGTCGCCGGTGGCCGGCTTGCCGGGCGCCTTGGGCTCCACGGCGGGCTTGGGGGCCTTCTTGCCGGTCTTCTTGCCGGTCTTCTTGCCGCTCGGGGAGTCCGGCGACTCCTCGGTCGCGGGCCGCAGTTCGGCCTTGCCGCCGTCGCTCGTGCCCTGGGTGACGGGCGTGAACGACGTGTACGCCGTCTCCGCGAGATCGGACGTGCTGGGCTGGGGGCACAGCAGACGGCTGCGCTCCACGGGCTGCTGGACGGCCGCGCCTGTGGTCCCGGCGCCGGAGGCGGCAGGCGTGTTGAGCGAGGCGAATCCGGTGACGGCGGCGAGCGCGGTCGCGCCGGCGATCAGGGACAGGGTGGTGCGGTTCACTGCTGGCTCCCGTCGGGGCGCTCACTGTCGGTACCGTGCGGCGGCTGCGGGGGCATCGGGGGCTGCCGCGGGTCGTACGCCGTCTCGTAGCCCTGCTGGTACGTCTGGTCGTACGACGTCGTGTTCCCGTACCCGTACGGGTCGTACTGGCCGGTCTGGTACGAGTCCGCCTGGTACGGGTCCGCCTGGTACGGCTGTTCGTAGGTGCCCGCCGGGTACTGCTGCGTGCCCTGGTACTGCTCGCCGGTGTAGGAGCCGTAGTCGGCGCCCGCGTGGCTGGGCGCGTCCCATTCGCCGTACGTCTGCTGGTGCGGGACCGCGGCGGGACCGTGCTCCGGCTCCTCCTCCGCGGGCTGATGGAAGTCCGCGTCCTGGTCTGTCCGGCCCTCCGCGTCCGCCTCGGTCTCGGCCTCGGCCTCCGCCTGGGCGCGCAGGCGGCGGGCGCGGCGGCCCTCGCCCGTGACGTCCTGGGCGGGCAGGACCGGCTCCTCGGGAAGGTCGTCGTCGATGTCGCGGCGCCGCCCGGGCAGGGCGAGGACCACGAGGACGACGGCGAGCGCGCCCTGTGCCCACAGCCAGCCGGTGTGGCTCAGCGGGGCGTCGAAGGCGACGTCCAGTCTGCCGCCGTTCGCGGGCAGTTCGAAGCCCTGCGCCCAGCCGTCGACCGTGGTGCGGGTCAGCGGCTTTCCGTCCAGGGTCGCCGTCCAGCCGGCGTCCGCCGTGTCGGCGAGGCGCAGGACGCGGCCCTCGGAGCCGGCGGGGACGGTGGTGTGCAGCTCCACGGGTCCGGCGGCGACGGCCAGCGGCTCACCACCGGACCTGGGGGCGATCGTGGCGCGCGCGACCTGGCGGTCCAGACGCCACAGCGCGCTTCCGTCCTGCTGGCTGAGCCGGGACAGACCCGGGGTGGCGTCCAGGACGCGGCTCACCTCACGGGGCGCGCCCTTGCGGACCAGGACGTAACGCACGGCGAATCCGCCGAGCTGGTCGGCCTGGTCGGCGCCGGAGCCCGCGACGAGGTTGGCGACGATCTTGTCGAGCCTCCCGTTCTCGCCGCCCGAGGCCGCGAGTTCGCCGTCGCCCATGCGCGCGCCGGAGCCGCGCACGAGGGTGTAGCCGACGCGGGCGCCGGTGTCGCTGTCCAGCACCAGGGTGCGGGCCTGGTCGCGGGTGCCGCTCTCCTCGGCGACGAACGCCGGCACCTGCACCGGGTCGCGGCGCTCCACGGGACCGTCGGCGCCGCCGATGATCCACCCGGCGGCCACGAGCAGCGGGCCCGCGGCGGAGGCGAACGCGATGAGCGCGGCGACCGGCTGACGCCAGCCGAAGCTCTGCTCGGCCACGCGGGCGCGCGCCCCGTCGGCGCCGATCGCGGCGGCGGCGAGCACCGCGAGACCGTAGACCAGGGTGGCGGGACCGGCCCACGCCGACTTGTTGGACAGCACGGCGAAGACGAGCGCCACCAGCGCGACGGCCCAGGCGGTCCAGACCGCGCGCTGCCGATCACCGCGCAGCAGGGCGGCCAGCGCGGCGAGCACGATGCCGATGAGCATCAGTCCGCTGACCGTGCCGGGACCACCGGGGCTGGCGCCGAGCAGGTCGAGTGCGGAGGCCGTGCTCTCGCCGTAGGGCAGGCCGGCCTCCTTGAAGAAACCGAACGGAAGCAGCGTCAGCGACCAGGGCGCGAGGACCAGCAGCGGGGTGCCGAACTGGGCCAGGAACCGCGGCCCGTACGCGGTGAGCTCCCTGCGGCGCACGGCCAGGAGCGCGATCCCGAGGACCAGCGCGATGGGCCACACGATCGGCGTGAACGCGGTGGTGAACGTCAGCAGCAGGGCGTACGCCCAGGTGGCGCGCCAGCCCCCGCGCGCGCCGGAGGCGTGCGCGAGCCCGCTCGCCGCGATGCCCGCGCGGGCGATGAGCGGCAGCAGGATCGCGAGGAAGGCGGTGCCGACGCGGCCGCCCGCGAGCGCGCCGGCGGCGGCGGGCAGGAACGCGTACGCCACGGACGCCCAGGCGCGCAGCAGCCGCGACTCGACGAGCGGGCGGGAGGCGAAGTACGCCGCGAAGCCGGCCAGCGGCACGGAGGCCACCATGAGCACGGTGACCGCGAGTCCGGTGGAGCCGAGGAGCAGCGAGGACAGCAGCGCGACGATCGCGAGGTAGGGCGGCGCGGACTCGGTGCCGCCGGCTCCCACCGGATGCCAGCCGTCGAGGTAGCGCGACCAGAGCTCGGAGGCGTCGGCGGGCGCGGGCAGCAGCGCGCCGCCCGCGAGCGCCCCGCCGCCGAGGAGGCCGCGGCAGGCGAGCAGGGAGACGAACAGCAGCACCAGGAAGAGCATCGGGCCGGGGTTGCGGGCGATGCGCTTGAGCCGGGCGAACTGCTCGATCTCCAGGAAGTCGGCGTCGTCGCCGCCGGGCCCGGACTCGACCGCGCCGCCGTGCCGTCCGGCGCCGGAGGTGGCCTCGGGGTCGTCGCTGCCCATGAGGTTGCCCGCGGCCTGCTCGATGGTGGCCCGCACGGTCGCGCCCGGGGGCGGGAACAGCGCGCGCAACTCGTCCTTGTCGACCTGGGGGCTGCCTCGCCTGCGGCGGCCCGCGAGGATCCGCTCGGGCCTCAGCAGGGTTCCGAGCAGACCGCGGATCTCGTCGACGGCCTGTCCGGGGACCTTGCCGACGAGGTAGGCGAGGGTGCGCACCAGAGTGCCGAGGACGAGCCGGATCAGGATCCAGGGGAGCTGTGCCGTCCGGGCGTTGACGAGGAGGGTGTAGACGGCGCCCGCCTTGTCGACCTTGTGCGGGGAGGCGGAGGTGCGTCCCACGCAGTCGACGGTGCGGCGCTCACGGGAGGCCGCCTCGGCGTGCCGGACGACGGCCTCGGGGGCGACCAGGACGCGGTGTCCCGCGGACTGGGCGCGCCAGCACAGGTCGACGTCGTCACGCATCAGGGGCAGACGCCGGTCGAAGCCGCCGAGCTCCTCGAAGACATCGCGGCGGATCAGCATGCCGGCGGTGGACACGGCGAGCACGGGGTGGACGTGGTCGTGCTGGCCCTGGTCCTGCTCGCGTCGGTCCAGACCGGTCCAGCGGCGGCCGGAGTTGGCGATGGTGACGCCGATCTCCAGGAGGGCACGCCGGTCGTACCAGCCGCGGAGCTTGGGGCCCACGACGGCGACTTCCTTGCCGAGCTCCTGCTCGTTCTCCACGACGCGGAGCATGTGGGCGAGGGCGTCGGGCTCGGGGGCGCAGTCGTCGTGCAGCAGCCAGAGCCACTGCTCGGGTTCGCCGTACGGAAGATCCGGCATGTCGTACGCGTCGTCGCGCCAGCTGCGGGTGACGGGGTCCCAGCCGCTGGGGCGCTTCAGGTAGGGCAGGTCGTCCGGGGTGAGCACACCGGCCCCGCGGATGGCCTCCTCGACGGCCTGGCCGAAGCCGGTCCGGCGGGCGAGGTGCAGCACCCGGTCGGCGCCGAGCGCGTCGGTGAGCAGCTGGGCGGAGTCGTCCGCGCTGCCGGTGTCGGCCGCCAGCACGTTCTGCACGGGGCGCTCCTGGCCGAGCAGGCCGGCGAGCGCGTCGGGCAGCCAGCGGGCGCCGTCGTGGGAGACGAGCACCGCGGTCACCACGTGGCGCGGGAACTCAGGAGCGGCAGCGTCTTGTTGGGCTGCCGTATGGCTGTGCACGGACATCGAGGTACGGGCCCCGGTTCGATGGACTGCGGTGGACGCCTGTGTCCGGCGGGGACAGCTGGACGTCTCGGACGAGGGCCCACACTAACGGCTGGGCAACACGGCGGCCCGCCGCCTGTGGATAACCCACCTGCGACGGGCCGTTCCTTACGTGTCGGTACGGAGAGGTGTGCGCCGTTCGGTCGGACGGCGGTCTGCTTCGGGCGGTCTGCTTCGGGCGTTGTGGCGCGCGGTCAGACGGCGGCCTTCTTCAGGCGGCGCCGCTCGCGCTCGGACAGACCGCCCCAGATGCCGAACCGCTCGTCGTTGGCGAGCGCGTATTCAAGGCACTCGGAGCGGACCTCACAGGCGAGACAGACCTTCTTGGCCTCGCGGGTGGAGCCGCCCTTCTCGGGGAAGAAGGACTCGGGGTCGGTCTGGGCGCACAGCGCGCGCTCCTGCCAGCCGAGTTCCTCGTCCGCGTCGTCGACCAGCAGTTGCTGCACCAGCTCGGTCATGTGCGCCCCTCGTCTGTCTTTCGCGTCCCCGTGATGCTGTCGTTACCGTTTTCGGCTGAACGACACGAGTGAAATTACAAGTGTGCCGATCCGGGCCAGTCAAGCCGAGATCTGCTATTGGGCCCCTTATTCACTCTGCGGAACCAAGGCTATGCGGAAAGTGTTCAAATCGGCATAAACCATGACAGCCTCAAGGGTCCGACCGGACCTCCGACCCGCTGCAGGGAAGGACGTCCAGAAGTTCGATCTCGTTCCGACGCGCACCCCGAAGCGAACCGGATCACATTTGGATCACAGGATCGCGCCGAGGTTTGCGCGCCCGGTTGTGCGCCATGTGTCCGGGGCGGCTCCTGAGCAAACCTTTCGCCTTTCAGATGAACCGGATGAGGTGAAACATCTCCCACATACCGGACATGAAGTTGACAGTCCGAGTGTGAACCGGTGTGCTAGTGGGCATGCTCGCGAACTTGGCACGCACCTCGACCCGCACCGCCGGGTCCCAGGGTGCTGCCCTCGCTCGCCGCAGCTGTTGTCGCTGTTCCAGCTGTTGAGCCTCACCGCGCTCCGGCTGCCTCGCCGCCACTGAGGCGAATCCCCGCCCCCAGCAGGGGCGAACGCCCGCACCAGGGCACCTCTCCCCGTCCGCGACCCGGACGCGACGGCCCTCCCCCACGTTCCCGACTTCGCTCGAACAGTCTCGAACAGTGGGGTCCCCCGCACTCTCCGCCGAGGAAACCACCGCACCCATGAACAGCGACAGCGACCTCCAGATCGCCGGCGACATCCTCGAAGTCCCGCACCTGCTCCAGCCGCCGCGCGAGCACCCCGCCACCGTGGCCGACTTCGTCGGCCTCGCCCGCGCCGTCTCCGCCGACCGCTCCCGGTGGGAGCACCTCGTCCAGTACGACGCGACCTCACGCTGGTACCACCGGCTGCACACCGGGCCCGGTTACGAGGTGTGGCTCCTCTCCTGGGTGCCCGGACAGGGCAGCGGGGTGCACGACCACGGCGCCTCCTCCGGCGTACTCACCGTCCTGGACGGCGTGTTGACGGAGCGCACCGACCGCGGCACGCGCGCCTTGGGCGCGGGCGCGCAGCGGGTCTTCGCGCCGGGGTACGCCCACGAGGTCGTCAACGACTCCCTCGAACCGGCCGTGAGCCTGCACGTCTACCACCCGGGTCTCACCGCGATGCCGATGCACGCGGCGCGGTGCGCCGTCGCCGAGGTCCAGTAACCGACTCACACCTTGTCGTAGCCGCCTGCGAGACTGGACACCATGCGCATTGTGGTTCTGGCAGGCGGCATCGGTGGTGCCCGGTTCCTTCGTGGTCTCCAGCGGGCCTCGCCGGACGCGGACATCACCGTCATCGGCAACACCGGCGACGACATCCACCTCTTCGGGCTCAAGGTCTGCCCGGACCTCGACACGGTGATGTACACCCTCGGCGGCGGCATCAACGAGGAGCAGGGCTGGGGTCGGACCGACGAGACCTTCCACCTCAAGGAGGAGCTCGCGGCGTACGGGGTCGGACCCGAGTGGTTCGGGCTCGGCGACCGCGACTTCGCGACGCACATCGTGCGGACGCAGATGCTGAGCGCGGGCTTTCCGCTCAGCGCGGTCACGGAAGCCCTGTGCGACCGGTGGAAGCCGGGTGTCCGGCTGATCCCCATGTCCGACGACCGCGTCGAGACTCATGTCGCCGTCACGCTGCCGGACAGCGGCGAGCGCAAGGTGATCCACTTCCAGGAGTACTGGGTGCGACTGCGCGCCTCCGTGGCGGCCGAGGCCGTCGTGCCCGTCGGCGCCGACCAGGCCAAGCCCGCGCCCGGGGTCCTGGAGGCCATCGCGGAGGCGGACGTGATCCTCTTCCCGCCGTCCAACCCGGTCGTGTCCATCGGCACCATCCTCGCCGTGCCCGGCATCCGGGAGGCCATCGCCGACGCGGGCGTGCCCGTGGTGGGCCTGTCCCCCATCGTCGGCGACGCGCCCGTGCGGGGCATGGCCGACAAGGTGCTCGCGGCGGTCGGCGTGGAATCGACCGCGGCGGCGGTCGCCGAGCACTACGGCTCGGGGCTCCTGGACGGCTGGCTCGTCGACACGGTGGACGCGTCCGCCGTGGAGCGCGTGGAGAGCGCCGGCATCCGCTGCCGTGCCGTACCGCTGCTGATGTCCGACCTCGACGCCTCCGCGCGGATGGCCCGCGAGGCGCTGACGCTGGCGGAGGAGGTGCGGGGCGCTTGAGCGGCGGACCGGTCGAGGACGAGGGAGCCACGGGCGACGTGAGGCCGACGGACGACACGGGCCGTACGCGTGGCACGGGCGACGGTACGCGTGGCACGGGCGACGGTAGGGGTGGCGCGGGCGGTACGGGTCCGGAAGCCGCTGTCGGCTACCGGGTCTGGGCCCCGCCCGGCCTTCCGGAGGTACAGCGGGGCGACGACCTCGCCAAGATCATCGCGGGGGCCGAGCCGGGGCTGGCCGACGGGGACGTCCTGCTCGTCACCTCGAAGATCGTGTCCAAGGCCGAGGGGCGCCTGGTGGAGGCCTCCGACCGGGAGGCGGCCATCGACGCCGAGACCGTACGGGTCGTGGCGCGCCGCGGCGCGCTCCGGATCGTCGAGAACCGGCAGGGGCTCGTGATGGCCGCCGCCGGGGTCGACGCCTCCAACACGCCGGCCGGGACCGTCCTGTTGCTGCCCGAGGACCCCGACGCGTCCGCCCGGACGATCCGGGACGGCCTGCGGGACATCCTCGGGGTGGACGTCGGCGTCGTGATCACCGACACCTTCGGGCGCCCCTGGCGCACCGGGCTCACCGACGTCGCCATCGGCGCCGCGGGCGTACGGGTCCTGGACGACCTGCGCGGCGGCACCGACGCGCACGGCAATCCGCTGAGCGCGACCGTCGTCGCCACCGCCGACGAACTCGCCGGCGCCGGTGACCTGGTCAAGGGCAAGGCATCCGGGCTGCCGGTCGCCGTCGTGCGCGGGCTGCCCCAGATGGTGGCCGAGGACGACGGCGCGGGCACGCGCGCGATGGTGCGGGGCGCCCGCGACGACATGTTCCGGCTGGGCACGTCCGAGGCCGTACGGGAGGCGGTGACCCAGCGGCGTACCGTACGGGCCTTCACCGACGAGCCGGTCGATCCGGGCGCCGTACGGCGCGCGGTCGCCGCCGCGGTGACCGCGCCCGCGCCGCATCACACCACGCCCTGGCGGTTCGTGCTGCTGGAGTCCGCCCGCTCGCGGACACGGCTGCTCGACGCCATGCGGGACGCGTGGATCGAGGATCTGCGCGGGGACGCCAAGAGCGCGGAGTCGATCGCCAAGCGGGTGCGGCGCGGCGACGTGCTGCGCAACGCGCCCTGCCTGGTGGTGCCGTGCCTGGTGACGGACGGGTCCCACACCTACGGCGACGCGCGCCGTGACGCCGCGGAGCGTGAGATGTTCGTCGTCGCCATGGGGGCGGGGGTGCAGAACTTCCTCGTCGCGCTCGCCGGGGAGCGGCTGGGCTCCGCGTGGGTGTCCTCGACGATGTTCTGCCGCGACGTCGTACGGGACGTGCTGGCCCTCCCGGACGACTGGGACCCGATGGGGGCCGTCGCCGTCGGGCACGCGGCCGAGGCGCCCAGGGTGCGGCCCGAGCGGGACGCCGGGGCGTTCGTCGAGGTGCGCTGACCGGACGGCGGTGCGGTGCCCGGGTCCGCGACGCCGGGGACATGCGGCGACCCGTGGGTCCACGGCGCCGGGAGCGCCTACCCTCGTAGGGCGACCCGAGCACCCCTAGGACCTCTTCCGTGGCTGGACGATTCACCCCCCGGCCGACGCGTACGACCGTACGCGGCGGACACGTCGACGTGCCCGCGGGCGACGGCGGCATACCGCGGCAGTCGGCCGGGTCCGGACTCGGACGGACCTGGACACCGCCCGGTCCGCTCGATCTCGGTCTGGTGCTCGGACCGCTGCGCCGGGGGCCGGGCGACCCGACCTTCCGCGCGACACCGGACGGGTCCGTGTGGCGGGCCAGCAGAACGCCCGCGGGGGCCGGGACACTGCGGGTCGCGGTGCGGGCCGGGGTCGTGCGGGCCGAGGCGTGGGGGCCGGGGGCCCGGTGGCTGCTCGAACAGCTGCCCGACATGCTTGGCGCGTCGGACGATCCCGCCGCCTTCGAGCCGCGGCACCGGCTGGTCGCGTCGGTGCGGCACCGTCGGCCGGGGTTGCGGCTGACCCGTACCGGACTGGTACTGGAGTCGCTCATTCCGTCCGTTCTTGAGCAGAAGGTCACGACGGACGAGGCCTATCGGGCGTGGCGGTTGCTCGTACGGAAGTTCGGGGAGCCGGCGCCGGGGCCCGCGCCGGAGCGGATGTACGTCATGCCGGCGCCCCGGGCCTGGGCCCTGATCCCCTCCTGGGAGTGGCATCGGGCCGGAGTCGACGACAAGCGGGCTTCGACGATCCTGCGGGCCGTGCGGGTGGCGGCACGCCTGGAGGAAGCGATGGGCATGGAGGCCGCGGGGGCGCAGGCGCGGCTGGAGCTGGTGTCCGGGATCGGGCCGTGGACCTCGGCGGAGACCGTGCAGCGCAGCCATGGGGCGGCGGACGCGGTGACGGTCGGGGATCTTCATCTGCCGGGGATCGTGGGGTACGCGTTGGCGGGAGACCGGGATGCGGACGATGCCGTGATGCTGGCGCTGTTGGAGCCGTATGCGGGGCAGCGGCATCGGGCGGCCCGGTTGATTCTGTTGTCGGGGCGGGGGCCTGCGCGGAGGGTTCCGCGGATGCCGCGGGGGGACATCGGGCGGTTGTGATCCTGGGTGCGTGGGGTGGCGGGGCCGGATGTTCTTCGCCCCCGCCGCCCCTACCCGACCCATCCCGTACCTGGGGACTCCGCCCCCCAGACCCCCGCCAAGGGGCTGCGCCCCCTGGACCCCCGCCTTCGCCCGAAGGGCTCGTCCTCAAACGCCGGACGGGCTGAGTACGCGGGCCCGCGCTGGAAGGGTCCGGACCGGCTGAAGGTGCCGGTCCGTGCCGTGTCCGGTGGTTACTGGTCCGAGGAGAAGCGGAGCGCTCCCGCTGGGATGTGGGCATCGCACCAGATGCGTACGCCCTCGCGGAGTTCGTTGTCCGGGCCGATCACCGCGCCGTCGCCGACGACCGTGCCGGACAGGACGGTGCGTTCGCCGATGCGGGCGTGGGCTCCGACCAGGGAGTCGGTGATGACGGCGCCGGGTTCGACCACGGCGCCGGACAGGATGGTGCTGCCCGTGACGCGCGCGCCCTCCCCGACGTGCGCGCCCTCCCCGACGACCGTGCCGCCGGTCAGCTTGGCGTCCGGGGCGACCCGGGCCGTGGGCAGGACCAGACGGTCGCCGCAGCGGCCGGGGACGGCCGGCGAGGGGGCACGGCCGAGGACCAGGTCCGCGGAGCCCCGTACGAAGGCCTGGGGGGTGCCCAGGTCCAGCCAGTAGGTCGAGTCCACCATGCCCTGCAGGTGGGCCCCGGTGGCCAGCAGCTCCGGGAAGGTCTCCCGTTCCACCGAGACCGGGCGGCCGGCGGGGATCGAGTCGATGACGGAGCGGCGGAAGACGTACGCCCCCGCGTTGATCTGGTCGGTGACGATCTCCGCGGGCGTCTGGGGCTTCTCCAGGAAGGCCGTCACCCGTCCCGAGGGGTCCGTCGGGACCAGACCGTACGCCCGGGGGTCCTCGACCCGGGTCAGGTGCAAGGACACGTCCGCGCGCGACGACTCGTGCGTCGCGACCAGCGCCTGGATGTCCAGCCCCGTCAGGATGTCACCGTTGAAGATCAGGACCGGCTCGTCCGGGCCCGAGTGGAGGCGCGCGGCCACGTTGCGGATCGCGCCGCCCGTGCCGAGGGGCTCCTCCTCGGTGACGTACTCGATGTGGAGACCCAGCGCCGAGCCGTCACCGAAGTACGGTTCGAAGACCTCGGCCAGGTAGGAGGTCGCGAGGACGATGTGCTCGACGCCCGCCGCCCTCGCCCGCGCCAGCTGGTGCGTGAGGAAGGGCACCCCGGCCGCCGGAACCATCGGCTTGGGGGTGTTCACCGTGAGCGGGCGCAGCCGGGTGCCTCTGCCACCGACCAGGAGGATCGCTTCTGTCACCTGTCGTCTCTGCTTCCTGCCGGGACCGGCCGAAGGGTGTTCCGGCCGGTCAGTGTATGCAGTCCGTTCGATGGCGCCTTCGACAGCGGTGGGTGTCCTCGATGGCCGGGGTCGACGACCGGGCCGGCCGGCCGGGTCCGTCGGACGTGGGGCTCCGCGATGGCCTCCAGCCCTCTCAGCGGCCCTGGTACCGAGCCGCGGTCGTCCGGGCCGAGCCGAGTTTGCCGTACAGGAGCCGTCCTGGGCACTCCGTGGCGAACCCGTCCCGATGGCCGGAGATCACGTTGAGTCGTACGTTCTTGCCTTTTCGGTAGAGATTGCCACCGCCGGACTTCAGGTATGTCTTGCCGCGCGGATTGACTCCGTAGAGACCGAGCTTCCATGCCGTGAGCCGCGCGACGGCCCCCAGCGCGGCAGCGGCCGGCCTCGTGTCGGCGAACGTGCCGAGGACGGCGATCCCCATGGTGTCGCTGTTGAAACCGAGGGTGTGGGCACCCATGACGGGCTTGGCCACGCCCCCGGCCCGGCCTTCGTAGATGGTTCCGCACTTGTCGACGAGGAAGTTGTAGCCGATGTCACGCCAGCCGCTGCTCTTGACGTGGTAGCGGTAGATACTGCGGATGACCGAAGAGGCTTGCGAGCAACGGTAGTTGTTGCCGGATGCCGTGTGGTGCACGAAGGCGGCCTTCACCATTTTGGTGTACACGAGACCGCGCTCGCGCAGGCCCTCGTCCGCGCCCCAGCCGCGCCGGGTGACGATGCTCGGGCGCGCGCCGATGTACGGCTTCGCGCGCGGTTCGCCCGGGTGGGCGGCGAGGTACTCGCGCTCGGTGCGGGCCTTGGAGAGTGCCGGGATCACCGTGGCGCCGAGCGGCGCGAGTGCGGCGTTCGCGGCGGTCGCCTCGCGGGCGGCGGACGTGGTGGCCGCGACGGCGTCCACGGTGGTCGCGGAGTCCGTCCCGGCGTTCGACCCGGTGGAGCGGCCGCCCGCGGTCGACCTCTCCCGCGACGAGGGCTCCTCGTCGGGGTCGACGAGTTCGAGGTGCATGCCCCTGGGGAGCGGCGACTCTCCGGGTGAGGTCGAGCGTTCGTCCACCTCCGCCTGGACGCGCACCTCGACGCCGTCGGAGTCCCCGACCCACAACGGCGCCGTGGAGCCGCGCACCCGGCCCGAGCCGCTCTCGGCGCTGTCGGGGTCGGCGCCGTGTTCGCGGTTGTGCGTCTCGATGTCCTGCCAGCCGGTCCAGTGGCGGGTGCCGAAGGCGCGGGTACGGACCTGGACGCGGCCGCGCAGTTCGGTGTCGGGATCGTCCCAGATGACGCCGACGAGCGAGAACGACCGTACGGCCCGTCGCGCGACCCCTTGTTCGGGCGCGGCCGGTCCGAGGGCGCGGCCGTCGCCGAGCGGGACGAGCGGGAGGGATTGGGTGCTGCCCGGGACGGCGGGCTCGGCCGTCGCCGCCCGGGGTCCGGCCTGTGCCGGGGCGGACAGGGCCAGCGGAAGGGCGAGAGCGGCCGCGCAGGTGACGCCGACCGAGGAAGCAAGGAATCCACGCATGCCCCTGATCGTGGACATAAGCATACATATCTGTCCATTGGGGATGTGACGGGCCGTCTGTTGCGCTCGGCCGAACCGGTGGCACGGCCCGCCCGTCCCGGACGCGGGGTCCGCGTACGCTTCTGCGCGTGAACGCCATCGATCGCACCCCTGCCGACCTGCTGCGATCCGCGCTCGCCGCGGACCCCGCACGCCCGCTGGTGACCTTCTACGACGACGCCACGGGTGAACGTGTCGAATTGTCCGTGGCCACCTTCGCCAATTGGGTGGCCAAGACCGCCAACCTGCTCCAGGGCGAACTGTCCGCCGAGCCCGGCGACCGGCTGGCGCTGCTGCTGCCCGCGCACTGGCAGACGGCGGTGTGGCTGCTCGCGTGTTCGTCGGTGGGCGTGGTCGCGGACGTGGGCGGCGACCCCGCCGCGGCCGACCTCGTGGTCAGCGGGCCGGACACGCTGGAGGCGGCGCGCGCCTGCTCCGGGGAGCGGATCGCGCTCGCGCTGCGGCCGCTCGGCGGGCGCTTCCCGCAGCCGCCGGCGGGCTTCGCCGACTACGCGGTGGAGGTGCCGGGCCAGGGGGACCGGTTCGTGCCGTACGCGGCGGTGGACCCGGAGGAGCCAGCGCTGATCGTCGCCGGGGCGGAGTACACGGGGGCCGAGGTCGTGGAGCGGGCCCGGTCCGGCGCGCCCTCGCTCGGGCTGACGGGGCCGGGTTCGCGGATCCTGTCGGGGCTCGCGTACGACACCTGGGAGGGGCTGAGCGCGGGGCTGTACTCGCCGCTGTCGACCGGTGCGTCCGTGGTGCTGTGCCGGCACCTCGAGCTGCTGGGCGAGGAAGGGCTGGCGAAGCGGGTGGAGAGCGAGCGGGTGACGGTGGTCCGTTAGCGGGGTCTGGGCGGCGGCTTGGCCCGGGGGCCGGGGACGCCGGGGACGCCGGGGACGCCGGGGGCAGGGTCTGCTGTTCGGTGCCGGTCGGGTGTGGCCGGGCTGGTTGCGCGGTTCCCCGCGCCCCTGGGAAGGCGCGTCCAGCACCCTCCGGCGTGGGCGCCGGGGCCCGCGCCCTGGGGCAGGCCGGATGCCGGGGTCGGGGTGTCGCTCGTTCGGGCTATCAGCGGAGCGTCTTCGGGGGGTGGGCGGGCCATGGTCGTAGGAACACCGCGGCACGACGCGCCCGTACGCCAGGAGGGGGTTCCCCGACGTGACCGACAGCGCAGGGCCGGGAGCGGGGGCGTCGGCCACCGGAACCGGGCTCGCCCGGCGGCGTCGGCGGTTGTGGCTGCGCAACACGTCCCTGGGGCTCGGCGTCTTCGTGCTGGCCGCGAGCGGGACCGGCTGGGCCGTGTACGAGAAGCTGAACGGGAACATCACGGCGGACGACGACGCGGCCGCCGAGCTCGCCCGGTACGAGAAGGAGCGGCCCACCGCGCTCGTGCGGGGCGCGCAGAACATCCTGCTGATCGGATCGGACTCGCGCTCGGGGAAGGGGAACCGGAAGTACGGCCGCGACTCCGGGACCGAGCGCTCCGACACGACGATCCTGCTCCACCTGGCCGCGAACCGGCACAGCGCGACCGCCGTCTCGCTGCCCCGCGACCTGATGGTGCACCTGCCGGACTGCCGCCGCCCCGACGGCACCCGCAGCGGGCCGGTGTTCGCGGCGTTCAACTCCGCCTTCGAGGTGGGCGGTTCGGCCTGCACGATCCGGACCGTCGAGAAGCTCACGAACATCCGCGTCGACCATCACATGGTCGTCGACTTCCACGGCTTCAAGGACATGGTCGACGCGGTGGACGGTGTCCAGGTCTGCCTGAAGCAGCCCATCGACGACAAGGACGCCAAGCTGCGGCTGCCCGCGGGCGAGGTGACGCTCAACGGCGAACAGGCCCTCGGCTACGTGCGCGCCCGCAAGAGCATCGGCAACGGCAGCGACACCGACCGGATGGACCGGCAACAGCGGTTCCTGGGCGCGCTCGTCAACAAGGTGCGCAGCAACGACGTCCTGCTGAATCCGGCGAAGCTCTATCCCGTTCTCGACGCGGCCACCTCCTCGCTCACCACGGACCCCGCTCTGGCGAGCCTGCGCGGGCTGTACCAGTTGGTACGCGGCATGCGCGACATTCCTGTGGAACAGGTGCAATTCCTGACGGTGCCCCGGGCGTCGTACGCCTACAACGCCAATCGCGACCAACTCGTCGAGCCCGAGGCGGCCCAGCTCTTCGCGCGGCTGCGTTCGGACACACCGGTGGCGGTCACCAAGAGCCTTTCGAAGGGTTCTCCCGCGGACGTTCCGGAGGATCCCGGAGTGAAGAGCGGAAATACGGCAAAAGGCCGTCCGAAGTCCGCGCGGAACTCGTTCGAGGGGCGCGGTGAAGGCGCGTACGAGTTCGCATTCGACTACGTAGAGCAGTTGACCGGCGACGTGAAGTGGCCGGTCGAACAGGCCCTCTCCCCCGCCGGCACCCCTCCCCCCGCGCCGACTTTCCGGGGGAACACGGCGGCCGAGGACGCCTGCGGGTAAAGCGTGCGCCAAGGACGGGAACTGCTGAGCTAAGAAGTCCCCGAGAAATAGGGCGGATTGCCCAGTTGTAGCAAGTGGAATTCGTCACCGTCGTCGCTCGACACTGACCTGGGCAGATAGTGTGAGCGATCCGGTGCACCCGGCCACGAGGTCTGTCCTGGCGGTCGCGCACTGTTGGACCGAGAGACCCGAGCGCCTTGAGGGGGAAGGGCGCCGCGTGGCCCCGACGGAGGATTCAGACAACCGTGGACGCGCAAGGCCGTGGGCGGGCGGACAATATCGATCCCGCAGACCAGTGGGTGCTCAACCCGAACACCGGCGAATACGAACTGCGACTGAGCGCTTCCGCACCGCAGTCGGGAGTCCCGAGACCGCGTCGCGGCACCCCCGCGCCGACGGGGGCGGGAGCGAGGCCGGGACAACGCGCGCGTACGGCGCCGGAGCGGGACACTCCCGCGCCACCCGGCACCGATGTGCCCGGGCCGCGCCGACGCCGCGGCGCCCCGCCCGAGCCGCCGCCGGGCCGCCGCCGGACGCGGACCAAGCCCAAGAAGTCGAAGGCGAAGAAGGTCCTGTTGTGGACCGGCGGATCGATGGCCTTCGTGCTGGTCGCCGTGTCGGCCGCGGGGTACCTGTACCTCAAGCACCTCGAGGGCAACGTCAGTACGACGGACGTCGGCACCGCGGGCAAGAAGGGCTTCAGCAAGGACGAGGCCTTCAACATCCTGATCATCGGTACGGACAAGCGCACCGGTAAGGGCAACGAGGGCTACGGCGACGCGAACAGCGTCGGGCACGCCGACACCAACATCCTGCTGCATGTCTCCAAGGACCGTACGAACGCGACCGCGTTGAGCATCCCGCGTGACCTGATCGCGAACGTCCCGGACTGCCCGACCAAACAGCCCGACGGCAGTACCAAGGTGATCCCGGGCACGGACAACGTCCGCTTCAACATCAGCCTGGGGCAGGACGGCCGCGACCCGGGCTGCACCATGCGTACGGTGACGGAGCTCACCGGCATCTCGGTGGACCACTTCATGATGGCGGACTTCAACGCGGTGAAGACGCTGACGACGGCCGTGCAGGGCGTCGACGTCTGCCTCGCGCATCCCGTCAACGACAAGGACTCGCACCTCAAACTGCCCGCGGGCAAGAGCAAGGTCGAGGGTGAGCAGGCGCTGGCGTTCGTCCGCACCCGCCACAGCTGGGGCAACGAGGGCGACCTGGACCGGATCAAGGTGCAGCAGCAGTTCCTGGCCTCCCTCATGCGCAAGATGAGCTCCAGCGACACCCTCACCAGTCCCACCAAGCTGATCAGCCTGGCCGAGGCGGCCACCAGGGCGCTCACGGTGGACACGGGCATAGGAAACGTCAGCACGCTCAAGGACGTGGCCCTGGAGCTGAAGAAGGTGCCGCCGAAGAACATCAGCTTCATGACGGTGCCGGTGCTCGACAACCCGGCCGACGGCAAGGTCCACAAGACGGTCATCGTCAATCCGGCCGCGGCCCCCGACGTCTTCGACGCGATCAAGAACGACGTCTCCTTCACCGAGGTGAAGAAGAAGGAGAAGGCGGCGAAGGACGCCCAGGCCGCCCGTCTCCAGGGCACCAAGTCCGCGGCCTCCGAGGTCCGGGTGCGGATCCTCAACGGTGGGGCCGCCGGCGGCTCCGCTCAGCTGACCCTCGCCTGGCTGCAGAACTCCGAGGGCGTGCAGAAGTCCGAGAACGCGGGCAACGCGCCCGCGGTACTGAGCAAGACCACGCTGGAGTACGCGCCCGACCAGGCGGCTCAGGCACGCAAGCTGGCCGCGATCATGGGGCTGTCGGGATCCGCGCTGAAGCCCGGCAAGAGCGTGATCAACGCCCAGGGGCTGCCCGCGATGACGCTGACGCTGGGCAAGGACTTCAAGGGCGCCGGAGAGCCGCTCACCGCCGCGGCGAAGGCGCCTGACGTCGACAAGTCCACGGCAGACAAGGTGAAGTGTGCCTCGTAGATGACCTGACGGGTCCGTCGTACGTCCATCCGGGCGCAGGGCGGACCCGCGTGGAGCTCGAGGCGGGGAGGGCTCGCCGGCGCGCACGCGTGCCGGCGAGCCCTCCGTCTCACGTGGCGGCGGACTCCCGTACGGCGGGACGCCGTGAGGCGATCACCCTTCTGGCCAGCGCTCGCGGGCTGGTCAGGAAGCCGAAGCCCCAGGACATGTGCATGGTGGCGAGGGCCACGGGGATCTGCAGGCGGGCCTTCGCCCGCAGCCCCTTGCCCGCGGGCAGCGAACCCGCGGCTATCGCCGCGAGGTAGCCGCCGGGGATCAGGAAGCCCCAGGGCGTCAGGGCCGCGCCCACCACGACGCCCGCCGCGATCGCGCACACCGCGGTCGGCGGGGCGAGGTACCGCAGGTTGATGGAGCCCTCGTGGTAGCGGGCGACGACATGGCGCCAGCGCCCGTAGTCCTTGTACTGCTTGGCGAGGGCCCTGACGGAAGGCCTCGGCCGGTACGACACCCTCAGCTCGGGCGAGAACCAGATGAGGCCGCCCGCCTCCCGGATCCGGAAGTTCAGCTCCCAGTCCTGGGCGCGGATGAACTCCTCGTTGTAGCCGCCCTGCCGCTCCAGCGCCTCGCGCCGGAAGACGCCGAGGTACACGGTGTCGGCCGGTCCGGCCTCCCCGCCCGTGTGGAAGGCCGCGTTGCCCACGCCGATCTTCGAGGTCATCGCGGCGGCGACGGCGTGCTCCCAGTCGTTCTCGCCCTCGGCGTGCATGATGCCGCCGACGTTCTGCGCGCCGGTCTCCTCCAGGAGACGGACGGCGGTGGCGATGTAGTTCGGCGAGAGCATGCCGTGCCCGTCGACGCGGACGACGACGGGGTGCCGGGACGCCTTGATCGCCGCGTTGAGCGCGGCGGGGGTGCGGCCGGTCGGGTTCGGCACGGTGTGCACGCGCGGGTCCTCGGCCACGAGCCGGGCGGCGATCTCGTCCGTACGGTCCGTGGACGGACCGATGGCGATCACCACCTCCATCTCACCGTCGTACTCCTGCGCCAGGATCGCTTGGACGGCTCCGCGAAGGTGCCTCTCCTCGTTGAGGACCGGCATGATCACGGATACGGCGGGGGGCTGCACGCCAGACTTCTCGCTCATCGGACGTCACGTTACCGCGAATGGGGGACACGGGCGCGCGCCGCCCTGCCTACGGGCCGGGCAGGAGATCGTATCTGCCTACCGTGCTCACGCATCCCCACGCCCAGCCTCGCGGAGGTGTCCCCCTTGCCCACGTCGCCCCGCTCCGCCGCCCCGCCCCATGCTCCCGACCCCGCCCGTCCGCGGCGGCCTCCTCTCCAGGGCCGCCCGCAGCCGTCCCGTACCCGGCGGCCTCCGGCGCGGCCCCCCGTACGGAGGAAGAAGCCGCGCTGGGCCATGCGGGTCATCACCACGCTGTCGGTGGTGGTCCTCGCCTCGGCGGGCATCGGGCACGCGGTGGTCACCAGCCTCGACGAGGACATCGCCCGGGTCGACCCCTTCAAGGACATGAAGAACCGTCCCGCGGCGGGCCACGGCATGAACGTCCTGCTGGTCGGCACCGACGGCCGCGACGGGATCACGGAGAGGGAGCGGCGCAAGTACCGCCTGGGCGGCGCGCCCTGCCACTGCACCGACACGATCATGATCGTGCACATCGCGGCGGACAAGGAACGCGCCAGCGTCGTCAGCCTGCCCCGCGACTCGTACGCCGAGACGCCCGCGCACATCGACCAGACCACCGGCGCGCAGCACACCCCGCACCCGATCAAACTCAACGCGGCGTACGCGGAGGGCGGTCCGCAGCTGACCGTGCGCACCGTCGAGAACATGACCCACCTGAAGATCGACCACTACCTGGAGGTCGACTTCACCAGCTTCATGAAGACCGTGGACGTGCTCGGGGGCGTCGACATCTGCACCACGCGGCCCCTGAAGGACTCCTACACGGGACTCGACCTGACGGCCGGCCCGCACAAGCTGAACGGCGGGCAGGCGCTGCAGTACGTGCGTTCCCGGCATGTCGACGGTGCCTCCGACCTCGGCAGGATGCAGCGCCAGCAGCGGTTCCTGGCGGCGCTGATCGGCCGGGCCACCTCCTCCGGGGTGCTGCTGAACCCGCTGAGGTTCCGTGACGTCACCCGGGCCGTGCTCGGCTCGGTCCGCGCGGACAAGGGCTTCGGCACCGACGAGCTGCTGGACCTCGGCCGGGCGATGCGTAACTTCTCCCCTTCCTCCTCCGAGTTCACGACCGTGCCGATCGGGCAGATGGGTTTCGCCGTCAAGGGCATCGGCTCGACGCTGAAGTGGGACGAACCGAAGGCCTCCCGTCTCTTCCGGTCGCTGCGCGACGACAAGCCGCTCGCCCCGCCGCACCAGGCGCCGGTGCGCAGCGCGGTCGCGCACGTCGAGGTGGCCCCGCAGCAGATCCACGTCCAGGTGGAGAACGCGACCTCCACCGAGGGCCTCGGCAGGCGGGTGGACGGCGCGCTCGCCGCCACCGGGTTCCGTACGACCGGACAGCCCGCCACCGCGCAGGAGTCGGGCCTGAAGCACACCGTCATCACGTACGACCCGCGCTGGGACCGTTCCGCGCGCTCCCTGGCGGCGGCGCTGCCCGGCAGCGAGCTGCGCGCGGTCGACCGGCAGGGGCCGGTGCTGAAGGTGCTCGCGGGAGCGGACTTCAAGGAGGTCAGACGGGTACGGGTGGACGCTCCGGCCCCGGGGGAGTCGTCCCCCGTGGTGACCGGCGACGAGGTGCTGTGCCGCTAGGTGTTCTGGGTGTTCTGGGTGTTCTGTCCACGGAGGCTGGTGGCGGGGCCGGTACGTGAGTACGTGAGAGGGCCCCGCCGATGCGCTCGGCGGGGCCCTGTCAGGTGTGCGGGGCGTCGGGTCCTCAGTTGCCCGAGACCGTGACCTTGTCGTCGTTCCTCAGCTCGTCGACCAGCGCCTTGACCTTGGTCTTGTCCCAGACGAGGTTGCCGCCCGTGGATCCGGAGATCGGCATGTTCATGGACTTGCCGTCACCGCCGGTGACACCCTTCATCGCCCAGAACATGTCCGCGAGGTCCCACAGGCTCATGTCCTTGTCGACGGTCAGCGAGTCCAGGCCCGCGCCCATAGTCGGGTAGAGCGCGAAAGGGTTCAGGACCGTGGACGGGGTCGCGACCTGGTGGGCCAGGGCGGCCAGGAACTTCTGCTGGTTCTTGGTGCGCTCCAGGTCCGAGGCGGCGAAGGCGTGCCGGGTGCGGACGAAGGCGAGGGCCTGCTCGCCGTTCAGCGTCTGCTTGCCCGCCTTGAAGTCGGCGCCGGAGTACTTGTCCTTGAAGCCCTTGTCGAGGGTCATGTCGACGCCGCCGACCGCGTCCACGATCTTCGCGAAGCCGCCGAAGCCGATCTCCACGTAGTGGTCGATGCGCAGACCGGTGTTGAACTCGACGGTCCGCACGAGGAGTTCGGGGCCGTCCTCCGCGTACGCCGCGTTCAGCTTCACGTGCCGGCCGGTGCCCTGGTACGTCTTGCCCGAGTCGGAGCCCTTGTAGCTCGGTATCTCGACGTTCGAGTCGCGGGGCAGCGAGACCAGCGTGGAGCCGTTGTCGCCGGTGTGCAGGATCATCATGGAGTCCGTGCGCTTGCCCTCGGCGGACCCGGTGTGCAGCTTCTTCTTGTCCTCGGCGGACATTCCGGCGCGGCTGTCGGAGCCGACGATCAGGTAGTTCGTGCCCTTGCCCGCCTCGGGACGGTCGATGACCTTCGACAGATCCACGTCACGGTGGAGCTTGGAGTCCGCCCAGAAGTACGTGCCGACGGAGACCACGACGAAGAGCGTGACCAGCGTGATCGCGGTCCACTTGATCCGGCGCCGCCAGTTCGGCGCGGGGCGCGGATCCCGGGTGCCGGTGCCGCCGGGACCCTGCGGGCCTCCGGGGCCGTTCGGCGATCCGTAGACATGACCGGTGTTGTAGCCGGAGTCGTATCCGTTGTCGTAGCCGTCGCCGTACCCCTGGCCGTCGCCGTACGTCGGCTGCTGGGGCACTCCGCCGTAGGGCGGGGCGCCGGGGCCCGGTCCGGGCGACGCCGGACCACGCCGAACCTGCCGCATGACGCGGGCGCTCTCGGGCTGTGCGCCCGCGCTGCCGCGACCGTAACGGTTGCCGCCGTTGTTGCGGCTGTCGTCCCACCCGTCGGGCCAATCGTTCATGCGGACCAGTGTGCAGGGCCGCACCAGGTGCCTAACAAGAGAGGGGGGAGATCTGGGTCACGCCTGTTGCAGAGCTGATGCAAAGCGGACCGTGTCCGCACCCCACATAGGGTGGAGGGCATGACAGACCAGGCGCCCACCACGGAATCCGACATTCCGGGTAAGCCGACCTCCGCGTCCCGGACCACCCTCAGCCACATCATGACCCACAACGACACCAACCTTCTGGGCACGGTGCACGGTGGAGTGATCATGAAACTCGTGGACGACGCGGCGGGCGCGGTGGCCGGGCGGCACTCCGGCGGGCCCGCGGTCACCGCCTCCATGGACGAGATGGCCTTCCTGGAGCCCGTGCGCGTGGGCGACCTCGTCCATGTGAAGGCCCAGGTCAACTGGACGGGCCGGACGTCGATGGAGGTCGGCGTCCGCGTGCTCACCGAGCGGTGGAACGAGTCCACGCCGCTCCAGCAGGTCGGCTCGGCCTATCTCGTCTTCACCGCGGTCGACGCCGACGGCAAGCCGCGCCGCGTCCCGCCCGTCCTCCCGGAGACCGAGCGGGACGAGCGCCGCTACCAGGAGGCCCAGATCCGCCGCACCCACCGGCTGGCCCGCCGCCGGGCGATCATGGAACTGCGCGAGAAGCGCGTGGCGGACGGGCTGGACGCGTAGGGCCTCGGGCGGCGTGGGGAGGGTGGGTTCCGGGGTTTACGGGTCCCGAACACCCGCGGAGCCCTGGGTGATCGGGGCGGCCGAGCCCGGGGTTACAAAAACACCGGAGCCCGGTGTTCGGGACGCCGGAGTCCGGCATTGCGAAGAACACAGAACACCGGAGCCCTGGGTCACGAAGAACACGCGGGCCCGAGGTTTCGAAGAACCAGGGCGTCTGGGTCGGGGCGTACGGGATCGCTGGAGTTCCGAGTGCGTACGGCCCGGGGTGTGGGTTCTTCGGGTGCGGGTGGGGTGTGGTTGCGCGCGCAGTTCCCCGCGCCCCTGACGGGGTGCCGCTCGGCCCGGTACGCCGTGGGCCTGCGCGACCGGGAGGGGCGATGGCCCGCGGGGCCCCAGGCCACTGGGCCGCATGGGTCACCAGGTCGCCGCGCCGCACACCACAGGCCCGGAGACTCGCGGGGCTGGGAAGGTGCCCGGCCGGGAGGGGGCCCGAGACCTCCGGAGCGGCGTCGGGGTGTCGTCGGTGGCCCTGGTCGCGGGGTTCGCGGGGCCGGATGTCAGGGTGACGGTATGACCCTCTCTCCCGCCTCCCGCCCCACCCCGGGCGGTCGCCCCTTCGACGCGGTGCTGTGCGACGTCGACAACGTGATCCGCGTCTACGACCCGTCCCGCCTGAACGCGCTGGAGCGCGACGCCGGACTGGCCGAGGGCACCACCATGAAGCTGGCCTTCGCACCGGACACGGTGCTGCCGCTGGTGGTCGGGCGGATCACGCCGGACGAGTGGGCACGCTCTGCCGTACGGGGTCTGGCCGGGCTGGTGTCCGAGGCGACGGCCCGGGAGCTGGGCGGGGCGCTCGTCCGGACGCCGTTCCGGGCGGACGCGGCGGTGGTGTCGCTGCTGCGCGGGGCCCGCGCCCAGGTGCCCCTGGTCCTCGTCACCAACACCTCGGTGCAGCTGGAGGAGGACCTGGAGGTCCTGGGTCTGACGGATCTCGCCGACCACGTGGTCAGCAGCGCGCGGGTGGGCATCGCCAAGCCCGACCGGCGCATCTACGACATCGCCGTCGAGCGGGCCGGAGTTCCGGCCGAGCGCTGCCTGTTCGTGGACGACACCCTGGAGAACGTGGAGGCGGCGTCCGCGCTCGGGATGCGGGCCGTCCACTACCGCGGTCCCGAGGACCTTCGCCGCGCACTGGCCACCCTGTGACGCCCGGCCGGCACGGGCTCCGGCCCTTCAGCCCACGGCGGCCGGCCGGGCGCACGGCCGCTGTGCCTCCGGCGCACGTCGCGCGGCGAGTCCGGGAACGCCCACGCCCCTGTTCGGGCTCGGGTGGCGTCACCTGGCCGGGGCCCCAAACCCGCCTGGCCGAAGCCCCGTTGACCAGCGCAGCCGGTGCCCGGCGTTCCGTGGGACCTCGGCCGCCGACGGACACCCGCGAGTAAAGCACGCGCCAAGGAACGGTCGTTATTCCCTGGAATCGGGCCAATTGACCGGTTGTACGGGAGTGGCCTTACTCACCGCCGTCGCTCGGCGTTCGACCTGGCCGATAGTGTGAGCGATCCGGCGCGCTGGACCACGAGTCGCCGCCCGAGCGCATGACCTACCGAGGGGCTTTGGGGGCCGGTACACCGCGTGGCCCCGACGGAGGACAAGACGGCCGTGGACACACAGGGCCGTGGATGGGCGGGCAGCATCGACGCGTCGCAGCAGGGGGTGCCGGACACCGGAGACGCCCCGGCGCGCGTCCCGGCCGCCGGCGCGAACGCCGTCCGCTTCGGCCTCGCGGACACCAGCCTTCTCCTCTGTGTCTCCCACCGCACGACGAAGTCCGGCTCGGCACTCGGCGGACCGGACGACCACGACCGCGAGCGCGCATACGAGCGCGAGCGTGAGCGCGATGGCGCCGAGCATCCCCCGGGACCTCGTCGCCGAGGTCCCGGACGTCGGCGCCCACCGCGCGGGGCCGCCCGACGGACGCGGCCGGGCTCAAGGGCCCCGCTCCGCCGCCGCCACCGCCGTCGCCGTCGCCGCGAAACAGCGGAGGACAACGCTGGAGTACGCTCCTGACCAGGCCGGCCAGGCGCGCGAACCGGCCGGCGTCAGGAGGCGTGCGGCACCGGTCCTGAAGCCGGGCGGGAGCGAGAGCGACCTTCGGGAACCGCCGGCGATCGCGCCGCCCTCGGTGGGGACTTGAGGTGTGGGGGCGTACCGGTCGTCGCTCCGGCGAAGGCACCGGCCCGGCGTTCCACGGTCGGAAACCAACGAGGTCAGGTGCGTCCGGTGACCTCGGGGGCCGATTCTGCGTCTCACTGAGTGGAGGAGCGCGGCGACGCCACGAAAAGTGCCGTGGCCGAGACTTCGCCCGGCCTGTGCCCTGGCTTTCCGGGGCACTGGGCCGAGTCGAGGGGGGAAGGCGACATGGTTGCCCCGGTCCGTACTAGGACGTGTGCCGGGACGCGAGACGAAGCCGCGGTGAGGATGCCGGGGGCGGGAGGGGCAGGAGAATGACACGAAGCAGCGTGCGCGGAGAAGGGGCTCTGCCGCACACTCGGCGCGGCGACGAACCCGGTGGGGCGGGCGAGGCGCAGGGCGCGGACGGCAGACGGCACAAAGAGGGCTCACGGGGGCGGTCCGACGACCGCGAGCCGCAGGGCGGCAGCCGCGGGCCCGGAGCGGAGTCGAGACCCCCGCGCCCGAAGCGGCGAATACTGCGCTGGTCGGCGATGACGCTGACGGTGGTGATACTGGGGACCGCCGGCGCGGGTTACCTCTACTACGAGCACCTCAACAGCAACATCAAGAAGGACAAGCTCAACCTCGGTGACAACGCCGCGCCCAAGGCGAGCGCGAACGCCGCCGGTCAGAGTCCGCTGAACATCCTGATGATCGGCTCGGACAGCCGGAACACCGCGGAGGACCTCAAGCTGGGCGGCTCCAAGGGGGATGTGGGCCGCCCGCCGCTCGCGGATGTGCAGATGCTGGTGCACGTCTCGGCCGACCGCAGCAACATGTCCGTGGTCAGCCTCCCGCGCGACACCATGATCCCCATCCCCAAGTGCACCGACCCGCACACCCACCAGGTGTACGAGCCGCTCTCCCTGTCCATGGCGAACGAATCGCTGGGCCGCGGCGGTCCCGGCTGCACGGTCGCCACCTGGGAGAAGCTCACCGACATCCACATCGACCACTTCATGATGGTCGACTTCTCCGGAGTCGTGTCGATGGCGGACGCCATCGGAGGCGTCCCGGTCTGCGTGCGGCAGAACGTCTACTCGCACACCTCGGACGGCCACGGATCCGGACTGAAGCTGAAGGCGGGCACCACGCCGGTCAAGGGAAAGCAGGCCCTGCAGTGGCTGCGCACCCGCTATGGCTTCGAGGACGGCACCGACCTCGGCCGTACCCACGCCCAGCACATGTACATGAACTCGATGGTGCGCCAGCTGCGCGAGAACGCGACGCTCAGCAACCCCGACGAGATGCGCAGCCTGGCGGAGACCGCGACGAAGGCGCTCACGGTCGACGAGGGCCTGGGAACGGTCAAGAAGCTGTACGACCTGTCCGAGGACTTCAAGCGGGTGCCCACCAAGGGCATCACGATGACGACGCTGCCCACGGAGCAGTGGTCGCAGGACCACAACCGGCTGGTGCCCCTGCCCGGTGACGCCGACCAGCTCATCTCCATGATCCGTAAGGACACTCCGCTGAACGGCCACGGCGCGAAGCCGAAGGCCGAGCAGACATCGAAGGACCCCGCGGCCCCGGACGGCCAGATCGCCGTACAGGTCCGCAACGGCACCGGGGTGAACGGCCTCGCCCCGACGCCCCAGCGGGCCCTCGCGGTCGAACAGGCCCTGCGGGGCAAGGGGTTCACCCAGGCCACGAAGGACACGGAACTGACGCCCGAGGCCGAGACCACCGTCCTCTACCCCAGCACCGACCTGGAGGGCGACGCCCAGGCGGTGGCCAAGGCGATGGGGGTGCCGGTGAGTTCGGTGCGCAAGTCGACCGACGTCTCGGGAGTCACGATGATCGTGGGCGCGGACTGGCGTACCGGGAACACCTATCCGGCATCCGCGCAGCCGACCAAGGCACCCAAGTCCGCCGCCGTGCTGAGCGGTGACAAGGAGGACGCCTGCATGGAGGTCCAGCAGGGGTTCACCTGGGGGTGAGCGGGACGCGCTGACCGCGCCGGCGGAACGCGCACACGTGAAGGGGCCGCAGCTCCGTGCGGAGCTGCGGCCCCTTTCGGCGTGCCCGTGGTCCGGACGTACGGCGTGCCCGTGGTCCGGACGCGGACGGCAGGTACGCGGCCGTCCGCGTCCGGATCTCGCCGCCGGATCTCGCCGCCGGACGGGAACCACCCTGCTAGGGAAGGTTCCTCGCCATCACGATCCGCTGCACCTGGTTCGTGCCTTCGTAGATCTGGGTGATCTTGGCGTCGCGCATCATGCGCTCGACCGGGTAGTCACGGGTGTAGCCGTAGCCGCCGAGCAGCTGGACGGCGTCCGTGGTGACCTCCATGGCGACGTCGGAGGCGAAGCACTTGGCCGCCGCGCCCTGGAAGGTCAGGCCGCCTTCCTTGCCTCCGGCGGTGACGCGCTCGGACGTGGCGGCCGCCGCGTACGTCAGCTGCCGGGCCGCCTCGATCTTCATGGCCATGTCGGCGAGCATGAACTGGATGCCCTGGAAGTCGGCGATCGCCTTGCCGAACTGCTTGCGCTCGCGGACATAGCCCTTGGCGTAGTCGAGAGCGCCCTGGGCGATGCCGAGCGCCTGGGCCGCGATCGTGATGCGGGTGTGGTCCAGGGTCTTCATCGCGGTGGCGAAGCCGGTGCCCTCCTCGCCGATCATGCGGTCCGCGGGGATGCGGACGTTGTCGAGATAGACCTCGCGCGTCGGGCTGCCCTTGATGCCGAGCTTCTTCTCCGGGGCGCCGAAGGAGACGCCCTCGTCCGACTTCTCGACCACGAAGGCCGATATGCCCTTGGAGCGCTTCGTGGGGTCGGTGACGGCCATCACCGTGTAGTACTCGGACTCACCCGCGTTGGTGATCCAGCGCTTCACGCCGTTGAGGACGTAGGAGTCGCCGTCGCGGACCGCCTTCGTCTTCATGCCCGCCGCGTCCGAGCCCGCGTCCGGCTCGGAGAGGGCGTACGAGAACATGCCGTCGCCCGCCGCCAGGGGCGCCAGGTACTTCTGCTTCAGGGCCTCGGAACCGGAGAGGATCACCGGGAGCGAGCCGAGCTTGTTCACGGCCGGGATGAGAGAGGAGCTGGCGCACACCCGCGCCACCTCCTCGATCACGATCACGGTGGCGAGCGCGTCGGCGCCGGCACCGCCGTACGTCTCCGGCACGTGCACGGCGTGCAGGTCGGAGGAGACCAGGGCATCCAGGGCCTCCTGCGGGAAACGGGCTTCCTCGTCGACCACCGCCGCGTACGGCGCGATCTTCGCCTCGGCCAGCGAACGGATCGCGTCCCGGAGCATGTCGTGCTCCTCGGAAGGGCGGTACAGGTCGAAATCAGCCGATCCGGCCAAGGTCTCTCACGCTCCAAAGACGCTAATTACCGTTAAGTAACCCAAATTTTAGGGGCCTGCCCACGGGAGGTATACGTGAGCTTCGCGACAGCGGGAAACCTGCCCGGCGAGGGGCCCCGTCATGCCCCGACTATGCTCGGGCAGCGCACCCACGGCCGTATACCCCAGGAGCACGCATGGCCCTCAAGATCACCGTGATCGGTACCGGCTATCTCGGCGCCACCCACGCCGCCGCCATGGCCGAACTCGGTTTCGAGGTGCTGGGGCTCGACGTCGTCCCCGAGAAGATCGAGATGCTCCAGCGGGGCGAGGTCCCGATGTACGAGCCGGGCCTCGAGGAGCTGCTGCGCAAGCACGTGGCGGGCATCGAGGGGTCCACCGGGCGCCTGCGTTTCACCATGGACTGGGCCGAGGTCGGGCAGTTCGGCGACGTCCACTTCGTCTGCGTGAACACCCCGCAGAAGCACGGCGAGTACGCGTGCGACATGTCGTACGTCGACGCGGCGTTCGAGTCGCTGGCCCCGCATCTGAAGGGGCCCGCCCTCGTCGTCGGCAAGTCCACCGTGCCCGTGGGTTCCGCGGAACGGCTGGCACGGACGCTCGCCGAGCTGTCGCCCGCCGGCGAGGACGCCGAGCTCGCCTGGAACCCGGAGTTCCTGCGCGAGGGCTTCGCCGTGCAGGACACGCTGCACCCCGACCGGATCGTGGTGGGCGTGCGCGGCGAGCGGTCCGAGAAGCTGCTGCGCGAGGTGTACACGACGCCGGTCGCCGAGGGCTCGCCCTTCGTGGTGACCGACTTCCCGACCGCCGAGCTGGTGAAGACCTCCGCGAACTCCTTCCTCGCGACCAAGATCTCCTTCATCAACGCCATGGCCGAGGTCTGCGAGGCGGCCGGCGGCGATGTCGCCATGCTGGCCGAGGCCATAGGACACGACGAGCGCATCGGCAAGAAGTTCCTGCGGGCCGGGATCGGCTTCGGCGGCGGCTGTCTGCCCAAGGACATCCGCGCCTTCATGGCACGCGCCGGTGAGCTGGGCGCCGACCAGGCGCTGACCTTCCTGCGCGAGATCGACTCCATCAACATGCGGCGGCGCGGCCAGATGGTCGAGATGGCCCGCGAGGCGCTCGGCGGCGGTTCGTTCCTCGGCAAGCGGGTCGCCGTGCTCGGCGCGACCTTCAAGCCCGACTCCGACGACGTACGGGACTCGCCGGCGCTGAACGTCGCCGGGCAGATCCACCTCCAGGGCGGCCAGGTCACCGTCTACGACCCCAAGGGCATGGCGAACGCCAAGCGGCTCTTCCCGACGCTCGGGTACGCGGACTCGGCCGCCGGGGCCGTCCGCGGCGCCGATGTCGTCCTGCACCTCACCGAGTGGCGCGAGTTCCGTGAGCTGGACCCCGCGGCCCTGGGCGAGGCGGCCACCGCCCGCGTGCTCCTCGACGGGCGCAACGCCCTCGACCCCGAGCTGTGGCGGCGGGCCGGCTGGACGTACCGGGCGATGGGACGGCCCACCGCCTGACCCGCCCGCCCGCCCCGGCTTGCGGCCCCTCCTCGAAGGACCACACGCTGTCCCTGACGCCCCTTGTGTGCGATCTGTCCCGTTGTGGTCCGGTCACCTGATGCCACGGCGTCGACCGCAGGCGCCTCTTCGGTGACGCGCCTGTCCGGTCCCGACGACGGAGGGCGGTGACGCACGGGTGACCGACGGGTCGCGTCGTTCGCACGGACGGCCGGGTAGTCCCGGCACAGGTCCGGGCCCGGATTCGGGCACAGGTCAGGGCACAGGTCCGGACGCGGGCCGCGGCTCCGGACGCGGTGGACGGCGGGCGCGGTACGTCGTACGGGGGAGCCGGCCCGTCGGCGGAGTGGGCGCGGTGGCCCGGGCTCGTACGGCCGGGACCGCGGCGCGGCGCGGCGGGGACCGCGACAGCGTGACCGCGGACGTGAGCGGCGGACTGCGGGTGACCGCCGCGTACGCCTGGCGGCTGCTCGTGCTGGGAGCGGCCGCGTACGCGTGCTTCAAGATCCTGGGACGGCTGCAACTGGTCGCCGTCGCGCTGTTCCTCGCGCTGGTGGTGACCTCGGTGCTGCGTCCGGCGGCCAATCTGCTGGCCCGGTGGCTGCCGCGGGGTCTGGCGACCGCGGTGAGCCTGGTGGGCAGCGTGGTGATGGTGCTCGGGCTGCTGGCCCTGGTCGGCGGTCTGGTCGCGAGTGAATCGGGGCGGCTGGGCGAGGAGTTCGCCGGGGGCGCCGGACGGATCGAGCGGTGGCTGGAGGGATCTCCCTTCCACGTGGGCCACGCGGCGCTGGCGAACCTTCAGGACAAGGCGACCGCGTACCTCTCACAGCACCGTTCCGCACTGCTCAGCAGCGCGCTCAGCGGCGCCGGGCGGGTGCTGGAGGTGCTGGCCGGCGGCGTGCTCGCGCTGTTCTGCTCCCTGTTCTTCATCCACTCCGGTGAACGGTTCTGGCACTGGTTCCAGGCGCTGCTGCCCGAGCGTGCGCGGGACCCGTGGGACCGCGCGGGACGGGCGGCCTGGCGGACGTTCGCCGGGTACACCCGGGGCATCATCATCGTGGCCGCCACCAACGCCGTGGTGGTGGGCATCGCGTTGTTCCTGCTGGGCGTGCCGCTGGCGCTGCCGCTGATGCTGCTGGAGTTCTTCGCCGCGTTCGTCCCGCTGGTGGGCTCGCCCGTCGCGCTCGCCGTGGCCACGGTCGTCGCCCTGGCCTCGCGGGGTCCGGTGGTCGCCGTCGTGGTCCTCGCCCTCATCGTGGTCGTCGGCCAGCTCGAGGGCCATGTGCTGCATCCGCTGGTGCTCAGCTGGGCGGTCCGGCTGCACCCCGTGGTGGTGGCACTCTCCGTCATCGCCGGCGGCGTCCTGGCCGGGGTGATCGGCGCGGTCGTCGCCGTTCCGATGGTGTCGGTCGCCTGGTCCGTGTTCGGCGCGCTGCGCGCCCCGCCCGCCCCGTCCGTACCGGACCCGCACGCCAACGACAAACCACACTCATAGCCGTATTCAGGGCATTCCTCGCATCTCGTTTCAACCCCGGGGTTGGGGGGACCCGACAGACAGAGGCGCACATCGGGCGCCGGCGAGGAGGCTCTGCCCCATGTCAACAGGAACACTTCTGGCCATCATCATTCCTGTCGTGGTGGTGATCGCCCTGATCGCGGTGGTGGCTTCACAGCTCATGCGGCGCCGGAAGCTGCGGGAGCGCTTCGGTCCGGAGTACGAGCGAACGGTGGAGAGCGCCGACAACCGCTCGGCCGCGGAGCGCGACCTCAAGGACCGTGAGAAGCGGCACGACTCCCTGGACATCAGGCCGCTGGACAGCGGCACCAAGGACCGGTACACCCGCGACTGGGCCGGCGTACAGGAAGACTTCGTGGATCACCCGGAGGGCGCCGTGCACGACGCGGACCGCCTGGTGACCTCACTGATGAACGAACGCGGCTATCCGACCCAGGACTTCGAGCAGCAGCTCAGGGACCTCTCGGTCGAGCACGGCCGCACCCTGGAGCACTACCGGGCCGCCCATGACGTGGACGGACTCAGCACACGGCACCAGGCGACGACGGAGCAGCTGCGGGGGGCCATGGTGCACTACCGCGCCCTCTTCGACGAGCTGCTCTCCGACGGCGGCCGTCGCCGCCACGCGCGGGCCTGACCGGCCCGGACGGAACGGAGTGAGTGATGCACCGCCAGGACACACGAGGCCATGACATGCCGGACACCGCCACCGAGAGCGGCCTGTCCACCGACGATCTCGCCCGGCCCCGCGACCGCGCCGGCGAGGACACGTCGGGCCCGCCGCCCGACGCGCCGATGTTCCCCGGCGAGAGCACGGCCACGCCGAGCGACGCCCCGGAGCGCGAGGACGACACCGGGTTCGACGACGCCGGACGTGAGGACACGGGACGCGCGGACACCGGGCGCGAAGGTGCCAGGGGCGAGGAGGACACCGGGCGCGACACCGGGGGCCCGGACGACCGGGCCGGGGGCACCGACACGCGGGCGGCGGGCTCGCGGGACCGGACCACCGGCGGCGGCTCCGCCCAGGACACCCAGGACGCCGACGACACTCCCCAACTCCTCAGCCCGCAGGACGAAGAGGCGTTCCGCGCCCGCTGGCAGGAGGTGCAGAGCCAGTTCGTCGACGACCCGCGCGACGCCGTGCACACCGCCGACGCCCTCGTCGCGGACGTGATGCAGCGGCTCGCCGCCACCTTCGCCGATCACAAACAGGAACTGGAAGGACAGTGGAACCGGGGTGAGCAGGCGGACACGGAGAACCTGCGCCTGGCCCTGCGCCACTACCGCTCGTTCTTCAACCGGCTGCTGGTCACCTGACCCGGCGCGGCGGCACCCGGACGACGCCGGTCCGGCCGAGGCTCAGTCGGCCGGACCGGCGTCGCACCACATTCTCCACCGTCCCCGGGACCGGCGCGGCCGGTTGGCCCACTTCGTACGGCTCCGTCACCTACTTCGCGCGGTAGCGGCGCATCTTGGCGCGCGCCCCGCAGACCGACATCGAGCACCAGCGGCCGCGGCCGGCCGGGGAGCGGTCGTAGTACGCCCAGTGACAGGTCGACGCCTCGCAGGCCTTCAGCCGGACCCAGGTGCCGTCGACGAGCGACTCCGCGATGGCCGCGGCGACCCGGGAGGTGAGGGACTCGTTCACGGCGGGCGCCGGGGTGACGGGGGCCGAGAGGACGGCCGGTGCCGAAGTGACGGCGGGGACGGCGGGGGCGGCCGGAGCGAAGCCCGCGCCGCCGTCCCGTCCGTCGACCGTGAGGTACAGGGGCGCACCGGCCAGCAGCTCGCCGAGCGGGGTGACCTGCCGGTGCGGCGGATGGTCGGCGTGCGCCAGGCACACCGCGCGCAGCGACTCGCGCAGTTCGCGTGCCGCCTCGGTGCCGCCTGCCGCGAGGCCGAACGCGGCCCGGCCCTCGGCGGTGTCCAGCCGGTCCGCGCCCGATTCGAGGTCGAGGGTGTTCACCAGGGACTGGATCAGGGCCAGTCCTCCGGGTGCGGGTGCGCGGTCGTTCATGGTTGCGACGTTACCTCCTGTGCGGGAGCATGCAGTAACGCTGTTACCTCATTCAGGGGTCTACAGGTAACCATTCTCCCGTAGGAGGAGTCATGGCTCTCGCCAAGCTCGGCGTCGTCGTCCTGGACTGTCCCGACCCGCGCGCGCTGGCCGGGTTCTACGCCGAGGTGCTGGGCGGCACCGTGGAAACCGAGGAGAGAGACGCGGCAGACGCGGGAACCACCGGTAACACCGACTGGGTGGATCTGACAGTGCCCGGCGGACAGTCGCTGGCGTTCCAGGCCGCTCCCGGGCACGTACCGCCGCGGTGGCCGGCGCCCGAGGGCTCGCAGCAGTTCCACCTGGACCTGACCGTCGACGACCTGGACGCGGCCGAGGAGGGCGTGCTCGCGCTCGGCGCCCGGCCGCTGGACGCGGAGGACCGTTCGCGGAGCTGGCGGGTCTACGCCGACCCCGCGGGGCACCCGTTCTGCCTCTGCGCCTGCTGACCGGGGCGGGCCCGGAGCCGGGTCCTGGCCCCTGCGGCCGGGTCAGCCGTCCAGTTCGGCGATCCTGGCCGTGGACGGCTGGCGGCGCTGCTGGGCCGCCCGCGCCGTGAAGTCGGCACTGCGCACGATTCGCTGGACGTTCCCCCAGGTCAGCAGGGCGAGATCGGCATCGGACCAGCCGCGGGCCAGGAGTTCGGCGATCAGGTTCGGGTAGCAGGACGCGTCGGCGAGGTCCTGCGGGTGCGCGGCCCCGGAGTCGTACGTCCCCGAGACGCCGACGCACTCCGGGCCCGCGACGGCCCGGACGTGGTCGAGGTGGTCGGCGACGTCCCGGACCGTCGGGCCCGCCTGCTCGGCGGTGAGGGGGACCATGCACACCCCCTTCGACGCGCCCAGTCCGGCGAGGACGTCGTCGGACAGGTTCGCCGGGTGGGGACGGAGCGCGCGGGCCGCCGAACGGGTGAACAGGACCGGGGCCTTGGAGGCCGCCAGGGTACGGGCGATGGTGGCGTCCGAGGTCCCGGAGAGGTCGGCGATCACGCCCAGCCGGTTCATCTCGCGCAGTACCTCCTCCCCGAACCTGGTCAGGCCCGCCTGGCTGGCCCAGGAGGCACCCGCCAGGGTGAGGACCCGCAGGCCGAGGGTGCGCAGGGCCCGCAGGATGCCGAGCGAGTCGCCGAGCGCGGCGGCACCGGCCGGGCCCAGCAGCACGGCCACCCGGCGGCAGTGCCGGGCGTCGTTGACCTCGGAGGCGGTGTGCGCCATCCGCAGCCCCTCGGGGTGGGCCTGGACCACGGTGCGCACCAGGTCCAGCTGTTCCAGGGTGGCGCCGACGGCCCGGTCCCCGGCCAGTCCCTCGGGCAGGTGCAGCGACCAGAACAACGCGCCGACATGCCCCTCCCGCAGCCGCGGCACATCCGTGTCCACGGCGCTCTCGCCGACCTCCAGGTCGTACCAGGGAAGGTGTCGCAGTGCCCAGGGCAGCCCGCTGTAGCCGTCGGCGACGGGATGACCGGCGAGGAAGCTGCGCGCCCGCACCAGGGGATCGGCGTCCGGGGCGTTCTCCCGCACCGCGGCCGGCGCGGACTCCGGGACGTCCAGGTCCGCCGTCCCGGACTCCGGCCCGGCCTCCGCCCAGGCAGCGGGCCGGTCGAGCTCCGCCACCTCGGGGGTGGGGTGCAGTTCTTCCTGCAGGTCTGCCATGACGTCGGCTCCGTTGCGTGGACGGTGATCGCAGTACCGTCACCGTCGCACGGGGCGCGGGGGAGCTTCCTGGTGGACGGGGCGTTCGGGGGTACGTCCCGTCCACCGGGAAGCGGCCGGAGCGGTCAGCCGTCGAGCTGGGCCAGCGTCGCGTTCGACGGACCGCGCGTCGCCCGCAGGCCGCGGGCCACATCCTCGGCCGCGCCCAGCACCCTCACCGCGTTCTGCCAGGTCAGCTTGGCGAGGTCGGCGCGGGACCAGCCGCGGGCGAACAGCTCCGCGATCAGGTTCGGATAGCCGGAGACGTCGTCGAGGCCCTCGGGCGTGAACGCCGTGCCGTCGAAGTCGCCGCCGATGCCGAGGTGGTCGACGCCGGCGACCTCGCGCATGTGGTCGAGATGGTCCGCCACCGTCGACACCGTGGCGACGGGCCTCGGGTGGGTCTCCTCGAAGACGCGGTGGACCTTCATCCCCTCGGGGGTGGTGTCGAGGTGGTGGAGGCCGTGCGCGCGCATGTTCTCGTCGGCCTCGGCCGTCCAGTCGACCGCCGCCTGCAGGACGAACTTCGGTACGAACGTCACCATCGCCGTTCCCCCGTTGGCGGGCAGCCGCTCCAGGACGTCGTCCGGGATGTTGCGCGGGTGGTCGCAGACCGCGCGCGAGGAGGAGTGCGAGAAGATCACCGGGGCGGCGGAGGTGTCCAGCGCGTCCCGCATGGTCGTCGCCGCGACGTGCGAGAGGTCGACCAGCATGCCCTCGCGGTTCATCTCCCGGACGACCTCGCGGCCGAAGGCGGACAGGCCGCCGACGGCGGGGACGTCCGTGGCCGAGTCCGCCCACGCGGTGTTGTCGTTGTGGGTGAGCGTCATGTAGCGCACGCCCAGCGCGTACAACCCCCGCAGCGCTCCGAGGGAGTTGTCGATGGAGTGACCGCCCTCCGCGCCCATGAGCGAGGCGATGCGGCCTTCCGCCCGTGCCGCCGTCATGTCCGCCGCCGTCAGCGCGGCACGCAGGTCGGCCGGGTGACGGTCGATCAGCTGCCGTACGCAGTCGATCTGTTCGAGCGTCATGGTGAGCGGGTCGGGCAGGTCCGAGCGGACGTACACCGACCAGTACTGCGCGCCGACGCCGCCCGCGCGCAGCCGCGCCAGGTCGGTGTGGAGGTGGGCGCTCTGGTCGGTGGCGATGTCGCGGGCGCCGAGGTCGTAGCGCACCTGTTCCCGCAGCGCCCAGGGGAGGTCGTTGTGCCCGTCGACCACGGGGAACTCCCGCAGCAGGTCCAGGGCTTCGTCGAGGGAGGCCATCCGCGTCACTTCCCGAAGCCGAAGCCGCCGGCCGCGCCCTCGACCTTGGCCCGCAGCTGCTTGCCCTTCTCGGTGGCCTGGTCGTTCAGCTCCTGCTGGAAGTCCCGCATGCGGGTGAGGAGTTCCTCGTCGTGCGCGGCGAGCATCCGGGCCGCCAGCAGGCCCGCGTTGCGCGCGCCGCCGACGGAGACGGTCGCGACGGGGACGCCGGCCGGCATCTGCACGATCGACAGCAGCGAGTCCATGCCGTCGAGGTACTTCAGCGGGACCGGTACGCCGATGACGGGCAGCGGGGTGACCGAGGCGAGCATGCCGGGCAGGTGGGCGGCGCCGCCGGCACCCGCGATGATCGCCTTGAGTCCACGCCCGGCGGCCTGCTCGCCGTACGCGATCATCTCGTGCGGCATGCGGTGCGCGGAGACGACGTCGACCTCGTAGGGGATCTCGAACTCGTGGAGGGCCTGGGCGGCGGCCTCCATGACGGGCCAGTCGGAGTCCGACCCCATGACGATGCCTACTACTGGGCTCATTCGGTGATCGTGCCTCTCAGGTAACCGGCTGCGTGGCGGGCGCGATCGAGGACGTCGTCCAGGTCGTCGCCGTAGGTGTTGACGTGGCCGACCTTGCGGCCGGGCTTCACGTCCTTGCCGTACATGTGGATCTTCAGCTGGGGGTCGCGGGCCATGCAGTGCAGGTACGCGGAGTACATGTCCGGGTAGTCGCCGCCGAGGACGTTGACCATGACCGTCCACCGGGCGCGCGGGCGCGGGTCGCCGAGGGGGAGGTCGAGGACCGCGCGGACGTGGTTGGCGAACTGGGAGGTGATCGCGCCGTCCTGGCTCCAGTGGCCCGAGTTGTGCGGGCGCATGGCCAGTTCGTTGACGAGAATGCCGGGCGTCCCGTCGGGCTCGCGGATCTCGAACAGTTCGACGGCCAGATGACCCACGACGCCGAGTTCCTTCGCGATGCGCAGGGCGAGCTCCTCGGCCCTCAGGGCCAGCTCGTCCGGGATCCCTGGCGCGGGCGCGATCACCGTGTCGCAGACGCCGCCGACCTGCTGGGACTCGACGACCGGGTACGCGACCGCCTGGCCGTGCGGTGAGCGGACGACGTTCGCCGCCAGTTCCCGTACGAAGTCGACCTTCTCCTCGGCCAGCACGGGGACGCCGGCGCGGAAGGGCTCGGCCGCCTCCTCCAGGGAGCGTACGAACCAGACCCCCTTGCCGTCGTAGCCGCCGCGGACGGTCTTCAGGATCACCGGGAAACCGTCGCCCTCGGCGCCGGGCGCGAGGCCCTCGGCCGCGAAGGCGGCGACGTCGTCGACGTCGCCCACGATCCGGTGCCGCGGACAGGGCACGCCGAGCGCGTCGAGCTTCGCGCGCATCACCCCCTTGTCCTGGGCGTGCACGAGCGCGTCGGGTCCCGGACGGACGGGGATGCCGTCCGCCTCCAGGGCGCGCAGATGCTCGCTGGGCACATGTTCGTGATCGAAGGTGATCACATCGCAGCCCCGCGCGAAGTCACGCAGCGTGTCGAGGTCGCGGTAGTCGCCGATGACGACATCACCGACCACTTGCGCCGCGGAATCCTGAGGGGTGTCACTGAGGAGCTTGAACCTGATGCCGAGCGGGATGCCCGCCTCGTGTGTCATACGAGCGAGCTGACCCCCGCCGACCATGCCGACTACCGGGAACGTCACGCTCCAAGAGTATCGGCCGCGCCACGGCAACCGGATTCCGCTCTCCGCGCGCCCTCCCCCGCCCGCCGCGCGGCCCGCCCCTCCCCCCGCCGTACGCCCCGCGCCCGCCCCGTCGGTGAGCCGCGTTTTCCGCACCCGTGAGTCCGGCCACAGGCAGGACGGGGAGCCGCTGGTTAGCATGGCCGGGTTGAAATAACCGAACGACGACCGACCGATGACCGAACGACGGGGGCTGGCGACACCATGGGCAGTGCTTCTTCGGGGCTTCCTACGAGGCCTCGCAGCGCGGTTCGCCGCCGTTTCGACCAGCTCCTGCGCGAAGTCGCCAAATTCGGCGCGGTCGGCGGCGCGGGCCTGCTCGTCAACCTGGTGACCTTCAACCTGGTCCGGCACGCCACCGGCCTGCAGGTCGTCCGGGCCAGTGTCATCGCCACGGTCGTCGCCATCGTCTTCAACTACGTCGGGTTCCGCTACTTCACCTACCGGGACCGCGACCGCGGCGGCCGTACCCGGGAGATGACCCTCTTCGTGCTGTTCAGCGCGGTGGGACTGGTCATCGAGAACGGCGTGCTGTACGTGGCGACGTACAGCTTCGGCTGGGACAGCCCGCTGCAGAGCAACGTCTTCAAGTTCGTCGGCATCGGCATCGCGACCCTGTTCCGCTTCTGGTCGTACCGCACCTGGGTGTTCCGCACGCTGCCGGCCGAGGAGCCCGCGACCGGGACGGAGCCGGGGGCGGAGCTGCGGACGCGGGCCGTCCTCGACGCGGCGGAGGCGCAGACCGGCGCCGAGCGCGCGCCGGCCAGGGCCCGGGCCAACTAGGACGCGCCCGGCGTCGCGGGGCGGGCGGGACCTTCCGCCGCGCCGGAGCCCCGCTACCGGACCGTCGGCTCCTCGTCGTCCACCAGTGGCGGCCTCTTCAGCGGCGTACGGGACAGGAACAGGCCGAACACCGGCGGCTGCGCCTGGAGCATCTCCAGACGGCCCCCGTCGGCCTCCGCGAGGTCGCGGGCGACCGCGAGGCCGATACCGGTGGAGTTGCGGCCGCTGATGGTGCGCTCGAAGATGCGGGCGCCCAGGTCGGTGGGGACCCCGGGGCCCTCGTCCGTGACCTCGACGACGGCCTGGTTGCCGGTGACCCGGGTGCGCAGGGCGACGGTGCCGCCGCCGTGCATGAGCGAGTTCTCGATGAGCGCGGCCAGCACCTGGGCGACCGCGCCCGGGGTGCCGACGGCCCGCAGGTGCCGCTTGCCCGAGCTGACGATGGCGCGGCCCGCGCTGCGGTAGGCGGGGCGCCACTCCTCCAGCTGCTGCTTGATGACCTCGTCGAGGTCGAAGGAGACGGCGGAGCCCGTACGGGGGTCACGGGCGTTGGTCAGCAGGCGCTCCACGACGTCCGTGAGCCGCTCGACCTGGGTGAGCGCGATCGTCGCCTCTTCCTTCACGATGTTCGGGTCATCCGTGAGGGTGATTTCCTCCAGCCGCATGGAGAGGGCCGTGAGGGGCGTACGGAGCTGGTGGGAGGCGTCGGCGGCCAGGCGGCGCTCGGCGGTCAGCATGCGGGCGATGCGTTCCGCGCTGCTGTCCAGGACGTCCGCGACACGGTCCAGTTCCGGCACGCTGTAGCGCTTGTGTCGGGGGCGGGGGTCGCCGGAGCCGAGCCGCTCGGCGGTCTCCGCGAGGTCGGTGAGTGGGGAGGCCAGGCGGTTGGCCTGGCGTACGGCGAGCAGCACGGCGGCGATGATCGCGAGCAGGGCGACCGCCGCGATGATCAGGAGCGTGCGGCCGACCTCGCGGGTCACGGCCGAGCGGGGCTCCTGGACGACGACGGTCTCGCCCTCCTCGCCCTTGGCCGTGGAGTGGATGACGTCGCCGCTGGGCTGGATCCCGACCTCGATGGGGGGCCGGCCGGGGACCCGGATCACGGCGTAGCGGTCCTCCGCGACCTGGTTCCTGAGGATCTCCGCGTTGATGTGTTCCTCGCCGAGGATGCGGCTGTCCACGATGCTGGCGAGGCGCAGGGCTTCGGAGTCCACGCGTTCCTGGGCGCTGTTGCTGATGGTGCGGGTCTCGACGATCACGAGGGAGACGCCGAAGACGGCGATCACCACGAGGACGACGGCGAGGGTGGACTGGATGAGGCGGCGACGCACGGGGCCCTCCGGGCGGGTGGCTGTACGGGGACCAGTGTGCACTGTTGTGGTGGCGGGCGGGTTTCCTCGCCCCCGCCGCCCCTGCCCGACCCATCCCGTACCTGGAGGCTCCGCCCCCAGGCCCCCGCCAAGGGGCTTCGCCCCCTGGACCCCCGATCGCCCCAAGGGCTCGTCCTCAAACGCCGGACGGGCTGGATGTGCGGGCCTCCGCCAGATGGTCGAGGCCCGTGCCGAGAAGGTCGGGGCCGGCCCGGAGGTGGGGGCCGGCCTCGGGCGGGGGCATGTCTTTCAGCCCGTCCGGCGTTTGAGGACGAGGCCGTTCAGGCCGATGCCGGGGTCCCGGGCGGCAGTCCCCCGTCAGCTCTTCTCGAAGCGGAAACCGACACCCCGTACCGTCGCGATGTACCGGGGGTTCGCCGCATCGTCACCGAGCTTCTTGCGCAGCCAGGAGATGTGCATGTCGAGGGTCTTGGTGGACGACCACCACGTGGTGTCCCAGACCTCGCGCATGAGCTGGTCCCGGGTGACGACCCGCCCCGCGTCCCGGACCAGCACCCTCAGCAGGTCGAACTCCTTGGCCGTGAGCTGGAGTTCCTCGTCACCCATCCAGGCCCGGTGCGACTCGACGTCGATCCGCACCCCGTGCGTGGCGGGCGGCTGCTGCGGCTCGGCGGCGCCACGCCGCAGGAGCGCCCGGACGCGGGCGAGCAGTTCGGCGAGGCGGAACGGCTTGGTCACGTAGTCGTCGGCGCCCGCGTCGAGACCGACGACGGTGTCCACCTCGTCGGCGCGCGCGGTCAGGATGAGGATGGGGACGGTGTGGCCTTCGGCACGGAGCCGGCGGGCCACTTCCAGGCCGTCCATTCCGGGCAGCCCCAGGTCCAGGACGACCAGGTCGACGCCGCCCTGCATTCCGGCGTCGAGCGCGGTGGGTCCGTCCTCGCGCACTTCGACCTCGTAACCCTCCCGGCGCAGGGCACGGGCCAGCGGCTCCGAGATGGACGCGTCGTCCTCGGCGAGCAGTACACGGGTCATGGGGTGATGGTAGTCCGCCTCGGACAGCACCTGTGGTGTGATCGGCGACCGGGATTCTTACCTACGGCCCGCCGGGGAGCCACCTTCGGCTGGTGGGCACGATCTTGGGTAAGGCCTTCGAATATGCTTCCGTGGTTCCATTATCACCTGTGATCCATCTCTCAAGTCCTTTCATATGCGGCATTGACATGTCGTATGGTGACCAGACGCCTGTTGCACCGCACTGGGACCTTTGGCGCGTTACGTGACGCTGAGGGTCTCTTTTGTGTGCGGGCTGGTGTTTCGCCAGCCTCGACAGGAATGACCTGTGGCCGGGCCCGAGCGCATCGACGCGTGACGGGCGTGGATCCCGGCGGTCGCCGTGCACCGCTTCGCGAACCGGAGCGGACTCCCCGTGGGCGTGGGGTGGACGGATCGGACCCCGCCGGTGCCGGCCGCCCCCCACCGGGCGCGTCACGCTCCAGCGGCGCGTCCCGACCAGCAAGGAACGACCATGGCGTCCAGCCTGACGAAGGACTCGGTCACCCCGGGCACCCCCGGTTCCGGGAAGACCTTCTTCGGCCACCCCCGCGGACTGGCCACTCTCTTCATGACCGAGATGTGGGAGCGTTTCTCCTACTACGGCATGAAGGCTCTGCTCCCGCTGTACCTGGTGGCACCGGGCGGCCTGCACATGAGCGCGGCCAACGCGACCGCGATCTACTCCGTGTACCTGTCCCTGGTGTACCTCCTCGCCCTGCCGGGCGGCTGGGTCGCCGACCGTGTGCTCGGCCCCCGCAAGACGGTCGCCGTCGCGGGCCTGATCATCATGCTGGGCCATCTCACGCTCGCCCTGCCCACCTCCGGCACCTTCTTCGCGGGGCTCGGCCTCGTGGCCATCGGTTCCGGTCTGCTCAAGGCCAACATCTCGACGATGGTCGGCCACCTCTACAACGGCCCGGACGACGCGCGCCGCGACGGTGGCTTCACGCTCTTCTACATCGGCATCAACCTGGGCGCCTTCATCGCGCCGCTGGTCATCGGCACCGTCGGCGAGAACGTGAACTGGCACCTGGGCTTCGCGATCGCCGCGCTCGGCATGGCCCTGGGCCTGGCCCAGTACCTGCTCGGCGGCCGTCACCTGAGCCCCCGCTCGCAGGAGGTCCCCACGCCCCTGTCGGCCGAGGAGAAGTCCGCGACGCTGCGCAAGTCGGCGTTCTGGGCGGCCGTCGCCGTCGTCTTCTACGCGATCGTCGGCTTCTCGGGCCACTACACGCTGAACTGGCTGCTGGTCCCGATCACGGTCGCCGGTCTGGTCATCCCGGTCATGGTCATCGGCCGTATCAAGCGGGACAAGGACCTGAACCGCGCCGAGCAGTCGAAGATGTCCGCGTACATCTGGTTCTTCGTCGCCGCGGCCGTCTTCTGGATGATCTACGACCAGGGCGGCTCGACCATGTCGATCTTCGCCGACTCGTCCGCCAAGAACACCGTCTTCGGGTGGGACTTCCCGGTCTCCTGGTACCAGTCGGTCAACCCGGTCATGATCATGGCGCTCGCCCCGGTCTTCGCCTGGGCGTGGCTGGCGCTGAACAAGCGCGGCAAGGAGCCGAGCACGGCCACGAAGTTCGCCTCCGGCCTGATCCTGGTCGGCGCGTCGTTCTTCCTCTTCCTGGCCCCGCTGACGATCGCCGAGGGCGGTCACAAGGCCGCGGCGATGTGGCTGGTGGCGATCTACTTCGTGCAGACCGTCGGCGAGCTGACGCTCTCTCCGGTGGGTCTGTCGGTCACGACGAAGATGGCGCCCGCGAAGTACGCCTCCCAGATGATGGGTGTCTGGTTCCTGGCGGTCACCGCCGGTGACGCCACGACCGGCATCCTCTCCATCGCCGAGGTCGACCTCAACAAGACGGGCATCGTCGCCCTGGAGGCCACGCTCGCCGTGATCGCCGGCGTCGCGGTCTGGATGTACCGCAAGCGGGTCAAGGACCTGATGGGCGACGTCAACTGACGCACCCGCGCCGGGGCTTCCCCGGGCCGGAGCCCGACACCCGGAGGGCCACCGCACCCCATCGGCGCGGTGGCCCTCCGGCGTTCCCGCGCCGCGGGCGCGGGGACGGTCAGTGCGGGTGGCGGCGGGGCAGGAACGTGAAGACCGCTCCGCCGAGCAGGATCACCGTTCCGGCGACCAGCCCCAGCGCCCTGAGCGCGCCGTGGCTGTCGGAGCCCGTCTCCGCGAGGCCGCCGGACGTCGACCCGGACGACGTGCCACCGGACGTGGAGGAGGACCCTCCTCCGCCCGACGCCCCGCCCTCCTGCCGTGCGGTGTCCAGGGTCAGGGAGACCTGTGACGTCGCCGGGGTGCAGGTGGTGGTGGTGCCGAGGGCCGTCACCGTCAGCACCCCGGGCGCCAGGGTGGACTCACCGCTCGCGCCGGGCTTGTACGTACCCGTGAGGTCGGGGACCCCGATCGGGTCCCCGGACTTGATCGGCTGGGCGTTGGCCGGCCCCTCGACATGGACCGTGCCCTTGTCCGCGCCGCCCAGCACCACCTCCATCGACGGCTTGACCGAGTTCGCGGGAATGTCGGCCGGACTGTCCATCACGGACTTCTTGAACCGGACGGTGAGATCGAAGCTCCCGCCGTTCTTCCGTGCGTCGATCTGCACGGGAGAGGCGGCGTTCTTGTCCCCGATCGGCGTCTTGCACGCGTAGGCGACGGAGACCTCCTTGCCGGTGAAGTCCGTCTGTCCCCCGCTGTCGCTCGGGCTCGCCGACGAGGATCCGGTGGGCTGCGTCGACGCCGTGCCGGAGGGAGTGGCCGAGGGCGTCGTCGTCGGCGTCGATGACGGCGTGGGTGTCGGTGACGTCGGGGAACCTGTCACCTCGATCGTCGCCGCCGGCTGCACCGCCCCGGTCGGTGCGCACTTCGTGTCCGTCGAGAAGGCGTTGATGACGTACGCGTCCGGGGTCAGCGTGACCGTGCCGGGCGCCGTCAGCTTCAGGGTGCCCCTCATGTCGGAGAGCACCATGGCCCCGCCCTTGGGTATGGCGGGGTTCTCGCGGGGTCCTTGCATCGCGAGGTCCGCGGTCTGCGCACCGGCCGCCTTCAGGGTGCCGCTCGGCTGGACCGAGTCGGCCGGGAGGTCGATGAGGTCGGGGTTCTTCGACGCGGCCCGCGTGAACTTCCAGACCACCTCGACCTCGTCGCCCACGCTCGCCGTCGCGGGCGCCGTGACCTGCACCTCGGTGGTGCCCTCGACGGGGTCGAGGCCGGAGGCCGGAGGCGGAACGCACCGGGTCGCGTAGGACACCCCGGCGGCCTGTGCGGGGCCCGCCGCGACGCCCACCAGAAGGCCCGCTCCGGCCAGCATCAGCGCGAACCCGGCCGCGCTCGCTCTCCGGCCGCCCCCAGGGACTGTTCTCCGCCCGTCCGAGGGGGCGCCTCGCCGCCCTCCCGCCGACGCAACTCTCCATCGCGTACTCACGTGTTCCCCTTCGTCGTCGGACTGTTCTCTTGCGGTGCGGAGAGCTGACCGTTCGCGGTGCCACCGGGATCGTTGTCCGGCGTGAACCACGGCAGGGCCGGGGTGGCGGCGGTCTTCGGTACGCGGTTCCCCGCCGCGGCGGACGTCCTCGCCCCGGGCGCGGCGGGTGGGGACGGTGGGGCGGGGGAACCGCCCGGCCTCGGCAGCCGGAGAGTGCGGCCGGCCAGCCGCAGGCCCCGGTGCGGGCCCGCACGCCGCGCCGGCCGGCGCGGCCGCACCCGGTCCACCACGGCCATCCCGATCCGGAACACCGCCGCCGGGACGACCACGCCCAGCAGGATCCAGAAGAGCGTCACGCCCCAGGGGCGGCCGACGCCCCACGGCTGTTCGGCGAGGACCTTCCCGCCGTACCTCAGCGAGACCGTGTAGTCGCCGTGCGCCCCGGCCGCGAGCTCCACCGGGAGGGTGATCCGCGCCTTCCCGCCGGGCGCGACCGTGCCGCGCCACTGCTGTTCCTCCCACTGCGGCGCGAACACCCCGTGCGAGGTGCCGACCTGGAAGACGGGGTCCTTGACGGAGGCGGTGCCGACGTTGCCGACGGTGAAGACGAGGTCCCGGGCGGGCGGCGCGCCGAACCAGGTCAGCACCCCGCCGGAGCCGTCCAGCCGGGTGACGGTGAGCACCGCCAGACGTCCCGCGCCCGACTCCTTCGGCAGCGGTTCGACGGGGTGCCCGGCGACCATGAAGACGGCGTCGGCCGCCGCCTGTCCGCCCGTGACCGTGGCGACGTGCACGACGCACGGGCACGGCTCGGGCGGCTCGGTGACCGGCAGTTTCCTCTCGAAGTTCCCCTTCGCGTCGGTGGTGACGGCCCGGCCGCCCGCGTTGGCACAGGAGTTGGTGCCGCCGATCACCCCGCGGGACGGCACGGACTGCCCGCAGATCAGCATCATCAGCAGCGTCCTCGGCCGCCATCCGCTGCCGGTCACGGTGACCGAACCGCCCGTCCCCGCCTCGGAGGCGGACAGTTCCACCCCCGGTCTCCCCGCGGCGGACGCGACCGACGCGACGGACACGACGGCCGTCCCCGTCACGGGGACCAGGAGCAGCGCGACCGCCGCCACCCGCACCACCACCGCCCGCACCGTCACGCGCGCCCTGCCATCGACGAAGCTCACGACACCGCTCCCGTCCACTCCGCGTCGGTACGCGCCGGTTCCGTACGCGCCACTTCCGTGCGCGCCGGTGCGCACGCCCCGTCATCCCTCGTACGGCGCCCGCGCCGCCGTACGACGAACAGCGCGGCGACCGCCGCGAGACCGCCCCCGACACCCGCCACCGCGCCCCAGGGCACGAACCGCACCGGCGTGGAGGCGGTGGCGCGCGCCCCTCCCGCCGCTGTCACCGTGAGCCGCACGTCGACCGCGTCCAGCGCCGGCGGGTCGCGCCACGGTTCGGTGAGCGTCACGCGACGGCCCGGCGGGAGTTCGACGGGAAGGGCCCTCGGAGGTCGGTCGAGGACCCTGCCGAGGACACCGTCGGCGCGTACCGCGAGCTTCGGGGTGAGCACGGTGTTGCCGCGGTTGACCAGCTCGTACGAGATGCGTCCGCCATGGAGGGTGAGGTGCTCGACCGTGAGCGCCGACAGCGTCGGCCCGCCGACCCGCAGCCGCACCCGTACCGCCGAGGTGCGGCCGCCGGCGCTCGCGACGATCGCCCCCGGATGGTCGCCGGGCGTCGCGCCCGGCGGAACGCTCACGCTGAACGGCACGTCGGCGCGGGTGCGCGCGGGCACCCGGACGGACACCGCGCCGGCCGGCGCCCGGTGTCCCTCCCGCTCCTCGGCGAAGGCGATCCAGGCGCCCGTGTCCGTCGGCCTCCCGGTGGTACGGACGGTGAGGCCGCCGCGCGCGGTGCTGTCGGCGTCCGCGCCGCGCAGCCGGACCGTCAGCGGCCCCGCGCCCGGGTTGAGCACGGACACGGTGTCCTGGAGGACCGTGCCGGGAGTCCCCTCCGCGTAGACGTACGGCCGCCCGGTGCCCGTGCCCGCGGACGGCACGACGGACCAGTCGTCCTCCCCCGCGGCGGCCGGGGGTGCGGCCAGCGACAGCAGCACGCCGACGGCACAGCACAGAACACGGGCGTACGGCATCGGCGGCTCCTGGTCGTCGTACGGGTCAACGCGTCAGCGGCGTGCCGCCTGATGCCTGCGCGTCAGCCACAGCGCACCCGCCGCGCCGACGAGCAGCACCGTGCCGCCGAGCGTGCCGAGAGCCGGCGCCGAGTCGGCGGGACCGGTCTGCGGGAGCTGCCCGCCGGAGCCGGAGCCGGTCTGGGAACCCGACCCGCTCGACCCTCCGGACCCGCTCGACCCGCTCGATCCGCCCGAACCGGTCCCGCCTCCCGCGGCCGTGACGTCGAGGGTCAGCGAGGGCCCCGGGTTGTTGGTGGGCGTGCAGGTGGTGGTCGTACCGAGCGCCTTGATGGTCAGGACGCCCGCCGTGAAGGTGACCTTGCCGCTCTTGGACGGGGTGTACGTCCCGCTCAAGTCACTGATCTTGATGGGGGTGTTGGCGGGGATCGCGGCCGCGTTGGCCGGGCCGCTCACCGCGACGGTGCCGCTGTCCGCACCGCCCACCTTGATGACCGCGCTCGGGCTCATCGCGCCCTTGCCCAGCTCGACCGGGCTGGAGGAGACGCCCTTCTGCCAGGACATGGTGAGCCGGTAGGCGCTGCCGCTCCTGACGCTCTTGATGTCGATGGGTGAGACGGCGCTCTTGTCGCCGATCGGCGTCTTGCACTGGTAGTTGACGTCCACCACGGCGGCCTGGGCGGCGGGGGCGGCCGTCAGCACCGCCGAGCCGGCCAGGGCCGCGGCGAGCGCGAGCGCGGCGGTTCGTTTCTGGTACGTCCGGTTCGGCACGGCCTGCCCCTCACTCCTGACAGATTCCTGACGGAACATCAGATCGGCCGTCAAGGTACGCCCGGCGCCTTGTGGAGGGAAGACAAAGCGCGCGCCGGATCTGAGGAGATCCAGCGCGCGTGCGGCAGGTACGAAGAAGCGTCATGACCGCGGGTAACTCCTGGTGGGCGTCAGGCAGGTGCCCCGAGTTCCGCCCATACGGTCTTGCCGACGACGTCCGGGGCGCGGACGACTCCCCAGTCCAGGCACAGCCGCTGCACGATGAACATGCCGTGGCCGCCGGGCCGTCCGGCGCGGTGCGGGGTGCGCGGTGCGGGCTGACCGGTGCCCCGGTCGGAGACCTCGACGCGCAGCACCTTGTTGTCGCAGCTGATCCGGAGCTCCTCCGGACCCTCGGCGTGCAGACAGGCGTTGGTGACCAGTTCGGAGACGACCAGCAGGACGTCCTCGGCGGCGGCTCGCCGGTCGGCGCCCGCGGCGGGCAGCCATCCCCACGCGTGCAGCGCCTGGCGGGCGAAGTCGCGGGCGAGCGGCACGACGCCGCTCTCCCCCTCGAAACTCAGTCTGCGGGCCGACCGGCCGGCGGACGGAACGCCCGCGTCGTCCGCGGACACCGTCAGGGACACGCCGTCGGCGGTCGGGGCCACCGGGCGCCCGGACACGCTCACGCCGTCTCCCGACACCCCGGAAGCGCCGCCGTCGCCCGACTCCGGGCCGCGGTCGCCCGGCGAGTAAGGCCGGGTGGTGCTCATCAGCGCTTCACCTCACCGATTCACCAGTATCACGATTCAAGACTCAGTACTCAGCATGTGGTACGCACACCAGGGGCTTCCGCACTCAGGACCTCAGGGCACTTCCGCGTCCAGGACGCTCGGGACGAATATCTGCAGCGTTTCTCTCCGACGTTCCCACCGATTCCCACCAACACGGTCAGGATGTCTCCTGCCCGGCTGTCGCGCGGGAACACCCCCCTGGCCGACCGGGAATGTGTGACGGACGTGACGCTGCGGCCGTCCGGGGGGACCTGGACGCGGCAGAGCGGCGCCCGGACGCCCCGGCTAGTCGGCCAGCGCGGCATCGAGCGACTCGTGAACGGTGAAGACGGCGTCCGCCCCGGTGATCTCGAAGACCCGGGCCACCACCGGCAGCATCCCCGCCAGATGGACCCCGCCGCCCGCGGCCTCGGCCTTGAGCCGGGCGCCGAGCAACACGTTGAGTCCCGTGGAGTCGCAGAACTCCAGCCGTGAACAGTCCACGACGAGCCGGGAGTACCCCTTCTCGAGGCAGGCCTCGAGTGGCTCACGCAACAATTCGGCCGTGTGGTGATCCAACTCACCCGCGGGGGTCACGACGGCGCTAGAGCCCTCTTCCCGCACCTCGACAAGAAGCCGGCCCGACTGTGCGCTGCCGACCGTCCCGCGGTCCATGCCGTCTCTCTCCCGAGCGTCGTGGGTCCTGGTTACACACTCGAACACTACGCCTTCCCCACGATCTCCGACACCCGAACAACCCCTCGAAAACGGACATTTAGCAAGGAAAGGCACTTGCGAGGGATACGCGAAAGCGGGTAGGGCTAGTAGCGACAGCTATTCGACACGGCCGGCCACGGAGGCGCCGCACACCGCAGTGCACGTATTGGCATCGGCGGCCATATGCCGAGAACGATGGAGGACACCATGTCACCCCGGCTCGACGCATCGCAGACCCAGAGGGCGACGTCGGCACCCTCTCCGGAGCACCCGGACCACGATCCCGCCGACCACGGCGCGGAGCTCGCGGGTCTGGAAGGGCTTCCGGAGATCCCCCCGTACGACGAGGTGGGGGCGGTGGACGCACGAGCCCTGTCCAAGACGCTCTTCGAGCGCCTGGAGTCCCTCGAAGAGGGCACCCACGACTACTCGTACGTCCGCAACACGCTCGTCGAACTCAACCTCGCGCTGGTGAAGTTCGCCGCCTCCCGCTTCCGCTCCCGCAGCGAGCCGATGGAGGACATCATCCAGGTCGGCACGATCGGCCTGATCAAGGCGATCGACCGCTTCGAGCTGAGCCGCGGCGTGGAATTCCCCACCTTCGCGATGCCGACCATCATCGGCGAGATCAAGCGCTTCTTCCGCGACACCTCCTGGTCCGTGCGCGTGCCGCGCAGGCTGCAGGAACTCCGGCTCGACCTGGCCAAGGCGGGCGACGAGCTCGCCCAGCGGCTCGACCGGTCACCCACCGTGGGCGAGTTGGCGGAACGCCTGGGCATCACCAACGACGAGGTCGTCGAGGGCATGGCCGCCTCGAACGCCTACACGGCCAGCTCGCTGGACGCCCAGCCCGAGGAGGACGACTCCGAAGGCGCGCTCGCGGACCGCATCGGCTACGAGGACCACGGGCTCGAAGGCATCGAGTACGTGGAGTCCCTCAAGCCCCTGATCGCCGGTCTCCCGCCGCGCGACCGGCAGATCCTGTCGCTGCGATTCGTCGCCAACATGACCCAGTCCGAGATCGGCGACGAACTCGGCATCTCGCAGATGCACGTGTCGCGGCTGCTGTCGCGCACGCTGGTGCGGCTCCGCAGGGGCCTCACCGTCGAGGAGTGACGGAGCCTCACCCCCACGAACGGTCCCGGAACTCTCCCACGCACTCCTGGTACCCCCACAAGCGGTCCCGGAACTCCCCCGCGTGGTCCCGGTGGAAAGCGGTCCGGCCCTGACGGCGCCGGACCGCTTCTTTCCGCTTCATCCGGTTCATTCCGCGCGGTTCCTCTCCCCCCGGCGGAAGTTACCCGGGGAAACCTCCTCGCCAACTCTTTCCCCGGAGGGTCACCGCTGTCACTGTGGGCACCCCCAAACTGGCCGGTACGTCAGTACGGGGCGAGCGACCGCACGGGGGAGGGGGAGGCGGAGGGATGACTCAGGGCGATCCGGCCGGCAGGGACGACGAGACCGGGGCCGAGGGTGGCACGGCGCACGCGCACACGCCCGACGCGCGTCTGACCGAACTCCTGCGCGCCGCCACCGCGACCGCGTACCCGGCACTCCAGGAACTCCGCGGCCGCCACCGCGCGTCGGTCCTCGCCTACGCCCGCCTGTGCACCACGAGCGAGTCCGTGGCACGCCAGCTCGCGGCGCAGGCCTTCACCCTCGCGGCCCGGGAGACGGCCCGCGGCAGCGACCCCGGTTCCCCGTGGCGGCACCAGCTCCTCCTGCTGACCTCGCGGGTGGCCGTGTCCTGGGCCGCCGACGAGCGGGCCGCCGGCCTCGACGCCGGGCTGCTCCTGGTCCTGAACACGGCAGGCCCCGGGGGCCCCGTCCCGCGGATGCTCCCGGCGTTCCAGTCCCTCCCGTCCCGCGCCCAGGGCCTGATCTGGTACGGGCTGGTCGAGCGGGAGCCCGAGGAGCGGACGGCGGTGCTGCTCGGTCTCACCCGTGAGGACGTGACGTACGGCACGGAGCAGGCGCTCCAGACGTTGGGGCAGGCCTGTCTGAAGTCCCGGCTGGCCGCCTCCGACGACCCCTCCTGCGGGGACTTCCGGCGGCTGATCGAGGAATCGCTGCGGCCCGACAACCCGCGCTTCAGTTCCGACCTGGACGCCCACATGGCGCACTGCGCGCACTGCACGACGGCGTACGAGGAACTGTCCGCCCTGCGCGACCACCCGCGCACCACCCTGGCCGAGGGCCTGCTGCCCTGGGCCGGCACGGCGTACGCCCTGACCGGCACCCACGAGCCGGCGCCCGGCGCCCGGGTGTCGTCCGGGCCGCCCTGGCCCCCGTCCCGCCGCCTGGTGCTGGCGTCGGCGGCCCTCGGGGTCGCCCTGGCGCCGCTGCTCCTCCTGCTGCCGTCCGGTGGCTCACCGGCCCAGAACGCGGCGGGTCCGGTCGGCACACCCTCGAGCCCGCCGTCGGTGACGGTCACGGCGACGGTCCCGGCGGCCCCGTCCCTCTCCCCGTCCCCGTCCGTCCCGTCGGCCTCGGCGGCCACCGCCTCCGCCTCCCCCACCGCGCCCGCGTCCCCGTCGAGGTCCGCGCGTCCCGGGCCGTCCCCCACGCCCACCCCGGCCGCTCCGCCGGGAGCCGCGTACGCCCAGGTGGTGAACACCGCCTCGGGCCTGTGCCTGGACATCCGCGACGGCGACCTGGAGAAGGGCACGGACGTCGTCACGGCCCCCTGCGGCTCCTCGTCCACCCAGCGCTGGCGCGTGGACGCCTCCCTCGGCGTCCTCCAGTCGTACGCCGACACCGACTTCTGTCTGGACAGCCGCGGCTCCGTCGACAACGGCGTCGGCATCTGGGAGTGCTCCTCGGCCGAGGGCCGGCACGCCCAGAACCTGCGGTTCACCGTGGGCGACGACGGCGTGATCCGCCCGGCCGTCGCCATCGAGACCGGGCTCACCCCGGACGGCGGCGACGGCCTGGCGCTGCTCCCGCTGAACGGGGGCGGGGAGCAGCGGTGGCGGGCGGGGGCGTCCTGACCGGACCCGGCCCGGGGACGGTCAGGACCTGGCCACGGGAGGGCCGGGGCGGGGCTTGACGGTCAGACCTCGCGTACGCCGCCCCGCCAGACTCCGGTGACCAGCGGTACGCCGGGCCGGTAGGCGAGGTGGACGTGGCTGGGCGCGTCCAGGAGGGCCAGGTCCGCGCGGGCGCCGACGGTGAGGCGGCCGATGTCCTCGCGCCGCAGGGCCGCGGCGCCGCCCGCCGTGGCCGACCACACCGCCTCGTCCGGGGTCATCCCCATGTCCCGCACCGCGAGCGCGATGCAGAACGGCACGGACGAGGTGAAGGAGGAGCCCGGGTTGCAGTCGGTGGAGAGGGCGACGGTGACGCCCGCGTCCAGCAGGCGGCGGGCGTCCGGCCACTCGGCGCGGGTGGAGAACTCGGCTCCGGGCAGCAGCGTCGCCACGGTGTTTCCGCTCGCGAGCGCCGCCACGTCGGCGTCGGTCAGGTGCGTGCAGTGGTCGGCGCTCGCCGCGTCGAGTTCGACGGCGAGCTGGACGCCGGGGCCGTAGGTGAGCTGGTTGGCGTGGACGCGCGGGTGCAGGCCCTTCGCCTTTCCCGCGGTGAGGACGGCGCGGGCCTGGTCGCCGTCGAAGGCGCCCTTCTCGCAGAAGACGTCGATCCAACGGGCGTACGGAGCGCAGGCGTCGAGCATCTCGCCGGTCACCAGGGCCACGTACGCGGCCGGGTCGTCGGCGTGCTCGGGGGCGACGATGTGCGCGCCGAGGTAGGTGACCTCGTCGGTGTGGCGGGCCGCGATCCGCAGGGCGCGTGCCTCGTCCTCGACGGTGAGCCCGTAGCCCGACTTCGTCTCGAAGGTCGTGGTGCCCTGGCGAAGGGCCTCGCCGAGGTAGTGCGTGAGGTTCCGCTCCAGCTCCTCGTCGCTCGCGGCGCGGGTCGCCGCGACGGTGGTGCGGATGCCGCCCGCCGTGTAGCCGCGGCCGGACATCCGGGCGTTGAACTCCTCGGTGCGGTCGCCGGCGAAGACGAGGTGCGAGTGGGAGTCCACGAAGCCGGGGACGACGGCCCGGCCCCCGGCGTCGACCCGGTTGTCGGCGGCGGGTGCCTTTCTTGATTCACCGGTCCACGCGACGCGGTCGCCGTCGATGACGACGGCCGCGTCCCGGATCGGACCGAGGGGTCCGTCACCGAGGGAGGGATCGTTGGTGACCAGCGTGGCGATGTTGGTGATGACGGTGCTCATGGCGTCCTTGTCGGTGGTGAGCCTGTGGACGGAGGTCAGGCGCGCAGCGCTTCGACGGCGTCCGCGAGGGCCTTCGGCACATCCGGTACGAGGGTGTGCGCGCCGTCGCGTACGACGGGCCGGCCCGCCACGACCGTGTGGCGTACGTCGGCGGCCGTCGCGGCGAACACGGCCGACTCCGCGCCGAGTCGCGGCAGCGTGCCCGCCGTTCTGACCGAGTCGAGGGCGATCGTCGTGAAGTCGGCGCGCGCGCCGACTTCCAGGATGCCCGCGTCGTCCCAGCCCAGGGCGGCGTGACCGTCCGCGGAGGCGGCGCGCAGCAGGGCCGCGGCCGTCCAGTGGCCGCGGGTGCGGGTGCGCAGGCGTTCGTTCAGCTCCATCGCGCGGGCCTCTTCGAGGAGGTCGATGACGGCGTGGCTGTCGGAGCCGAGGGAGAGGGGCGAGCCCGCGCGCTGCAGGGCGGCGGCGGGGCCGATGCCGTCGGCGAGGTCGCGTTCGGTGGTGGGGCACATGCAGGTGCCGGTCGAGGAGCCGCCGAGCAGGGCGATGTCCTCGTCGGTGAGGTGCGTGTTGTGGATGCCCGTGGTGCGCGGGCCGAGCACGCCGTGGTCGGCGAGCAGCCGGGTGGGTGTGCAGCCGTGGTGCCGCAGACAGGCGTCGTTCTCCGCGGTCTGCTCGGACAGGTGCACGTGGAGCGGGGCGCGCCGTTCCTCGGTCCAGCGCGCCACGGTCGCCAGCTGTCCGGCGGGCACGGCGCGTACGGAGTGGACGGCCGCGCCGATCCGTGCGTGGTCACGGTCCTTGAGGAGGGAGGCGCGTTCCGCCCAGGCGTCCGCGCTGCCGTCGGAGAAGCGCAGCTGGTGGCGGTTGGGCGGCTGGCCGAAGCCCGAGGAGACGTACGCCGTGTCGAGCAGCGTGATCCTGAGGCCGGCGTCCCGCGCGGCCTCGATCAGTGCCTCGCCCATCGCGTTCGGGTCGGCGTAGGGGGTGCCGCCCGGGGCGTGGTGCAGGTAGTGGAACTCGCCGACGGCCGTGACGCCCGCGAGCGCCATCTCGGCGTACACCGCGCGGGCGAGCGCGTGGTAGGTCTCGGGGGTCAGCCGGTCCGCGACGGAGTACATGATCTCGCGCCAGGTCCAGAAGGTGCCGGAGCCCACCTGGACGGTGCCGCGCAGGGCTCGGTGGAAGGCGTGCGAGTGGGCGTCGGCGAGTCCCGGGAGGGTGAGTCCGCGCAGGATCTCGGCGCCCGGGGGCGGGGTGCGGACGCCCGTGCGCAGGGCGGTGATGCGGCCGTCCGCGGCGGAGCCGCCGGCCGACACGGTCAGGGCGACGCCCGGCTCGACGTGGGTGTCGAGCCAGGCGTGTTCCAGCCAGTACGTCTGCGTCACCTGCAGGCCAGCCCTTCGAGTACGTCGGCGAGTGCGGTCACCCCGGCCACGCAGTCGTCCTCGGCGGCGTACTCGGCCGGGGAGTGCGAGACACCCGTGGGGTTGCGTACGAACAGCATGGCGGTCGGGACGGTCCCGGAGAGGATTCCGGCGTCGTGTCCGGCGCCCGTCCCCAGTACGGGGACGGTGAGGTCCGCCGTGGTGGTGAGGATGCGGGCGAGCTCGTCGCGCAGGGCGTGCTCGAACTCGACGACGGGGGTGAACGACTCGCGCACGACGTCGAGTTCGACGCCCTGGGCGTGCGCGTACTCCCGGGCCGCCTTCTCGATGCCGGTGACGACCGTGTCGAGGGTCGGCTGGTCGGCGGCGCGGGAGTCCAGCCAGCCGCGCACCAGCGACGGGATGGCGTTCACGCCGTTCGGCTCGACGGAGATCTTGCCGAAGGTGGCGACGGCGCCCGTGATCAGGGCCTCGCGCCGGGCGGCGAGCACGGTCTCGGCGTACGGGAGCATCGGGTCGCGGCGGTCCACGAGCCGGGTGGTGCCCGCGTGGTTGGCCTCGCCCCGGAAGTCGAAGCGCCAGCGGCCGTGGGGCCAGATGGCGCTGGCGATGCCGACCCGGTCGCCGGACAGGTCGAGGGCGCGGCCCTGCTCGACGTGGAGTTCGACGAAGGCGCCGATACGGGAGAGGCGTTCCGGGTCCGGTCCGATGGTGTCGGGGTCGTACCCGGCCCGCTCCATGGCCTGCGGGAGCGTGACGCCGTCGGCGTCCGTGAGCCGGTGTGCCTGCTCGGCGGTGAGCTGCCCGGCGGCCAGTCGGGAGCCGACGCAGGCGAGTCCGAACCGGGCGCCCTCCTCGTCCCCGAAGTTGACGAGGGCGAGGGGCCTGGTGAACCGGGCCTGTCTGCCGCGCAGTTCGTCGAGGGCGGCGAAGGAGGACACGACGCCGAGCGGCCCGTCGAAGGCACCCCCGTCGGGCACGGAGTCCAGATGGGATCCGGTGACCACGGCGTCGCCCTCGGCGGGGTCACCGAGCCAGGCCCACTGGTTCCCGTTGCGGTCCAGTTCGTAGCGCAGCCCGCGGGACTCGGCCTGCGAGCGGAACCACGCCCGGCAGTCGGCGTCGGCCCCGGTCCAGGCGAACCGGCGGTATCCACCGCTGTCCGCGTGGCGCCCGATGGGCCGCAGGTCCCGCCACATGGTGTGGAAGGAGGCCGGCACGGAGCCGCCCGGTACCGTCGGGGCGGCCGGGGCGGCCGGGGCGGCCGGGGGCACGGTCCCCGGGCCGCCGTCGTGCTGGGTCACGCGGACTCGCCTTCCCGCATCGGGACGCGCACGCCGCGCTCGGCGGCGACGGACTCGGCGATGTCGTAGCCGGCGTCCACGTGACGGATGACGCCCATGCCGGGGTCGTTGGTCAGGACGCGGCGGATCTTCTCGCCGGCCAGCACGGTGCCGTCGGCGACGGTGACCTGGCCCGCGTGGATGGAGCGGCCCATGCCGACGCCGCCGCCGTGGTGGATGGAGACCCAGGAGGCGCCCGAGGCGACGTTCACCATGGCGTTGAGCAGCGGCCAGTCCGCGATCGCGTCGGAGCCGTCGAGCATGGCCTCGGTCTCGCGGTACGGGGAGGCGACGGAACCGCAGTCGAGGTGGTCGCGGCCGATGGCGAGGGGCGCGGCGAGCTCGCCGGAGGCCACCATGTCGTTGAAGCGCTCGCCCGCCTTGTCGCGCTCGCCGTAGCCGAGCCAGCAGATGCGGGCGGGCAGGCCCTGGAAGTGGACGCGCTCACCGGCCAGCTTGATCCAGCGGTGCAGGGACTCGTTCTCCGGGAAGAGGTCGAGGATCGCCTTGTCGGTCTTGTGGATGTCGGAGGCCTCGCCGGACAGGGCGGCCCAGCGGAAGGGGCCCTTGCCCTCGGAGAAGAGCGGGCGGATGTAGGCGGGGACGAAGCCCGGGAAGGCGAACGCCCGCTCGTACCCGGCGAGCTGGGCCTCGCCGCGGATCGAGTTGCCGTAGTCGAAGACCTCGGCGCCGGCGTCCATGAAGCCGACCATGGCCTCGACGTGGCGGGCCATCGACTCGCGGGCGCGGGTGGTGAAGCCGGCCGGGTCCTTGGCCGCGTACGAGGCCATGTCGTCGAGGTCCACGCCGACGGGGAGGTAGGCGAGCGGGTCGTGGGCCGAGGTCTGGTCGGTCACGATGTCGATGGGGGCGCCCTCGGCGAGCATCCGCGGCAGCAGCTCGGCGGCGTTGCCCAGGAGGCCGATGGAGAGCGGCTTGCGCTGGTCGCGGGCCTCGACGGCGAGCTGGAGGGCGTGCTCCAGGGAGTCGGCCCGCACGTCCAGGTAGCGGTGCTCGATGCGGCGCTCGATGGCGCGCGGGTCGACGTCGACGCAGATCGCGACGCCGTCGTTCATCGTCACGGCGAGGGGCTGGGCACCGCCCATGCCGCCGAGACCGGCGGTCAGGGTGATGGTGCCGGCGAGCGTGCCGCCGAACTTCTTCGCGGCGACGGCGGAGAAGGTCTCGTAGGTGCCCTGGAGGATGCCCTGGGTGCCGATGTAGATCCAGGAGCCGGCCGTCATCTGGCCGTACATGGTGAGGCCGAGCGCCTCCAGGCGCCGGAACTCCTCCCAGTTGGCCCAGTCGCCGACCAGGTTGGAGTTGGCGATGAGGACACGCGGGGCCCACTCGTGGGTCTGCATGACACCGACGGGACGGCCGGACTGGACGAGCATCGTCTCGTCCTGCTTCAGGGTCCGCAGGGTGCGCACCATGGCGTCGAAGGAGCGCCAGTCGCGGGCGGCCTTGCCGGTGCCGCCGTAGACGACGAGCTTGTCGGGGTGCTCGGCGACCTCGGGGTCGAGGTTGTTCTGCAGCATCCGCAGCGCGGCTTCCTGCTGCCATCCCAGGGCACTCAGTTCCGTACCGCGCGGCGCTCGGACGGGGCGGGGTCCTGACATGGTCTGCCTCCTGTGCGGAACTGTGCCGGCTGATGCTGCAGCGAAGTATTGCAGCAGATATTCACATCCTGTCGCTTTGAATAGAGCTAGTCAATAGAGGCGTGGGCCAGCGCGGGCGCGCCGCGGGTGTTTGGCTGGGATGTATGGGCTCAGACAGGGACAGGCCGGGGGATCCGGTGGGCGGCGGGACGGGCGGGCACGGGGTGACGTCCCCGGGTGGTGGCACGTCTCCCGCGAGGGAAGGCGGGCACGGGCCGGACTCCGACCGGGTGGCGCGGCGCGACGAAGCGGTCCGGGCCGCCGTGGAACAGGGGCTGCTGGGGCCCGAGTCCCCCATCATCGCGCTGCTCGACGTTCCCGGCATCAGGGCCTCGGCGGCGACCCTGCGGGCGGCCTTCGACGCCGTGACGGCACCCGGCACGCCCGTCCTGCACGCCTTCGCGGTGAAGGCGACCCCCCTCGTGCCCGTACTGCGGCTGCTGCACGAGCACGGCATCGGCGCCGAGGTGGCGAGCCCGGGCGAGCTGGCCCTCGCCCGGGCGGCCGGAGTACCGCCGTCCCGGACCGTGCTCGACTCCCCGGCCAAGACGACCGCCGAACTGCGCGAGGCGCTGACGCTGGGCATCGCCGTCAACGCGGACAACCCGCAGGAGCTGGCGCGCCTCGACACCCTGGTGGGGACCACGAATCCCGCCTCACCTCTCGGAATCCGGGTGAACCCGCAGGTCGGCGGAGGTTCCATCGAGGCGCTCTCGACCGCGACGGCGACCTCGAAGTTCGGCGTCGCGCTGTGCGACGAGGGCGCCCGGGAGTGGATCGTCCGGGCGTACGCCGACCGCCCCTGGCTGACCCGGCTGCACGCGCACACCGGATCGCAGGGCATTCCGCTCTCACTGATGGCCCGCGGGATCGCCCGGACGTACGCGCTCGCCGAGGAGATCAACCGGCACGTCGGCCGGCGGCAGATCGACACGCTCGACATCGGCGGCGGACTGCCGGTCAACTTCGGCTCCGACGCCACGGCCCCGACCTACGCGCAGTACGCGCGGCTGCTCGCCGAGGCGGTGCCGGGGCTCTTCGACGGGCGGTACGGACTGGTCACCGAGTTCGGGCGGTCGCTGCTGGCCAAACACGGAACCGTGGTCGCGCGGGTCGAGTACGCGAAGTCCGCCGGCGGACGGCCGGTGGCGGTCACGCACGCCGGGGTGCAGATCGCGGCCCGTACGGTCTACGCGCCCGCGTCCTGGCCGCTGCGCATCGCCGCGTACGACGCGAAGGGGCGGCCCAAGCCGGGGCCCGACGTGGTGCAGGACGTCGCCGGCCCGGCCTGTTTCGCGGGTGACCTGCTCGCCGAGGGCCTCGCGCTGCCGCTGCTCGAACAGGGCGACTACGCGGCGGCGCTGGACACGGGCGCGTACTACTTCGCGCACCACTACGCGTACAACTCCCTGGCCCGCCCCGGCATCCACGGCTACGCACCCGCGGGCGACGACCGGGACGCGGGCGGACACGGGACCGCGGGGATGCGCTTCGCGGTCGTACGGGAGCCGCAGACCCTCGCCGAGATCGTCGCGGAGTCGGGCGGGGCCCAGCCGTCCGCGCTCTCGGGACTGTAGGACCCGGACGACAGCGCGCGAAAGCCGGCCGCACGCCCCGACGGGCTCACTGGCGCCCCCCGGCGGGTCTTCGAGCGGACCCCCGACCCACCGGAAAATGTGGTCAGTCGACCTAGCTTAGTCACCACCGGGCATGTTCCACAGGAAAATGCCATTTCCATCACTCGCCACGCACACGTTGCGTAACTTCGTCGTCACTCGGCCGAACCCTTTGGCGGGAGGGGATAAACGGTGCCCGGAATCGACGAGTGCCTGCTGGAAGCCATGCGACTGCCCGGTGCCCGGGGTGCCTCGGTGGTCGACTGGACCAGCGGGCTGGCCCTGGGGACGGTCGGGGACGCGCCGGGCGGTGACCACGAGACGACCGCGGCCGAGGCCGCCGAGCTCGCCCGGCTCGCCGCCGAGCACAAGGCGTTCGCCCCGGCCGACGGTTCCGACTGGTCCGAACAGGAGACACCGGTCGAGGACCTGATCATCAGCAACCGCGACAGCTACCACCTGCTGCGGTTCGTCAGGACCACCTTCGACAGCAGCGTCTTCCTGCACCTGTGGCTGGACCGGACGGACGGCAACCTCGCTCTGGCGAGGATCAGACTCGGCGAGATGGCAGGGCGGCTGGTGCTGGGATGACCACGGTCAGAACACCGCCCCCGCTCGAACTTCCGGTGCGCGACAAGGGGGCGGGCACCACGGGCGCCGTCTCGCCGATGCTCAGCCGGCTCGCCGCCGAGCGCGCCACCGGCGTACTGGTGCGCGAGCGCGGTGTGCTCTACCTCTGCGACGGAGACGTCGTGCACGCCGAGAGCCCCGCCACCCCCTCGCTCGACGTGCTGCTCACCGCACGCGGCGTGGTGGCGGCGGAGGACTGGCGGGAGGCGGTCGCGGAGGCCGGCGCGCGGCGCCGGGTCGGCCGGTTCCTGGTGGAACGCGGCCGGATCGCCGAGGGCGCGCTCGAACTGTGCCACCTCGGGGCGCTGTACGACGCGGCGTACTTCGTCCTGGAGCCCAGCAGCACCCCGGCCCGGTTCCGGTACGGGGCCGCGCACTGGCTCGGTCCGGTACGCCCCGTACCGGTGGCCGCGCTGGAGCGCGAGACGGTGCGCCGCCGTCAGCTGCTGCACCGGGTCTGGCCCGACCCCGCGACGGACACCGCTCCGCTGGCGCGCTCCCGGCGCTCCTGCGAGCCGTCGGTCCCGCTCCGGCAGTGGTCCGTGCTCGGCCGGGTGGACGGCCTGCGTACGGCCTCGGACATCTCGCTCGCCCTGGGGCGGCCGGCCTTCCACACCCTGGTCGACGTCCGCCGGCTGGCCGCCGCCGGGGTCGTGACGGCGGCGACCCCGCCGGAGCGGGCTCCGGTGCCCACTGTGCTCACCCAGTCCTCCGCCGACCCCGACGTCGCGCTGCTGCGCCGGCTGCGAGACGCGCTGGAGGCGCTGTGAACCCGGAACGACGGGAGGCCCTGTGATCCGCGCGCTGCGACAGCGTGCCGAGAGGAGACTGCTGATGGCGGCGGAACCCGAAGTCCTCGACGAACTGCACCGGTTGAGGGCCCGTGTGCCCCAGCTGACCGGTGCTCTGGCGGCCAGCGTCGACGGTCTCGTGCTCGCTCACGACACGCCCGGAGTGGAACCCGAGGGCGTGGCCGCGCTCACGGCGGCCGCGCTGGGGGTCGCCGTGCGGATGGCGGACGCCACCGGGCAGGGCGACTTCCGCGAACTGCTGGTGCGCGGCGTCGACGGCTATGTGGCGACGTACGCGGCGGGCGCCTCCGCCGTACTGACGCTGCTGGCCCAGGACCGGGTCAACGTCGGCCGGCTGCATCTGGAGGGACGGCGCTCGGGAACCCGGATCGGCGAGCTCGTGGAGGCCGCGACGGCGCGCGGTGAGCCGGTCGTCCCGGCGCGGGCGCCCACCCGGGCCACCGCCCCGCTCCCCACACGCGGCCGCCCGGCGCGCGGCGCGTCCCGCACATCGACCACACCTACACCCAACACCCCACGCACATCGGAAAGCTGAGAGGGAGAACCACACCATGACCAACACCGAAACCGCACTGAAAGAGGCGCTGGCGTCCATCGAGGGCGCGACCGGAGCGGCTCTCGTCGACTACACCAGCGGCATGGCGCTGGGCACGATCGGCGGCAGCAAGGGCTTCGACCTCACGGTCGCGGCGGCCGGCAACACCGACGTCGTCCGCGCCAAGCTGCGCACCATGGAGCACCTCGGGCTGAAGGGCGACATCGAGGACATCCTGATCACACTGTCCGACCAGTACCACCTGATCCGGCTGATGAAGGGGCGCGGCGGCAACGGGCTCTTCCTGTACCTGGTGCTCGACGCGAAACGTGCCAACCTGGCGATGGCCAGGCACCAGTTGAAGAGGATCGAGGCGGACCTCGAGGTGTAGCGGCCGGGCCGGTGTCCGGTCAGCGACGTCGCGCTCCTCCGGGCGCGGCGTCGCCGGCCGCCACCCCGGTGGCCCGGCAGGCCTTGACCGGCTTGCCCGCGGGCGCACCGGAGCCCCGGCCGAGCCAGTCGACCCGTACCCAGATCAGCGCCTGCGCGGCGCGTTCGCGGCGCCCGAGCCAGCCGGCCTTCAGCCACAGTCCGACGCCCGCGCCGGCCAGCAGCATGCCGCCCGCGGCGGGCCGGGCGAAGGAGCCGCCCAGCGCGGCGGCCGCTCCACCGATCCGTGACCACGGAACCTATTCCACGAACAGTCCCCGGGCCGCGGCCCGGGTGTCGAACTCCTCCAGCCGCGCCTGGGCGTCCGGCAGGTCGTCGCACATCGCCTCCAGCAGGACCCGCCCGAGGAGCATGGGGGCGCAGGCCGTGTCGAAGGCGAGGCCGGTGCCCACCGCGGCCGGCAGCAGCAGGTCCGACACCTTCGCCACCGGCGCGAAGGCGGAGTCCGCGACCGTGACGACCGTCAGGCCCGCCTCCTTCGCGTAGCCGAGGGCGTCCACGACCTCGCGCGGGTGGCGGGGCAGCGCGAAGCAGAGCAGGGCGCTCGCTCCGGCGCGCACGGCGGCGTCGACGCGGTCGTGCAGCATGGTGCCGCCCTCGTGCAGCAGCCGTACGTCGGGGTGGACCTTCGCGGCGAAGTAGGCGAAGCCGTACGCCTGGGAGGCCGCGGCCCGCAGTCCGAGCACCAGGAGGGGGCGGGAGACGGCCAGCAGGCGTCCCGCACGCTGCACCGGGCGCGGGTCGGCGAGCACCGCGGCGAGGTGCTTCAGGTTCTCGATCTCCGCCTCGACGGCCTGCTGGTACTCGTTGTACGAGCCCGGGGCCGCCGCCTGTTCGGTGGGGGCGACCTCGCGCAGGTGCCGGCGCAGCGCCGGGTAGCCGTCGAAGCCGAGCGCGACCGCGAAGCGGGTCACGGACGGCTGGCTGACGCCGGCGAGTTCGGCGAGTTCGACGCTCGACAGGAACGGCACGTCGGCGGCGCGCCGCACCATGCTGTGCGCGATGCGCCGCTGGGTCGGTGTCAGCCGGTGCCCCTCGAAGAGCGCCTGAAGGCGCCCGGCCGGGCTGTCCGTCACGTTCATGTCCCTGTCCACGCTCATGATCCGCTCCCCCTCCAGATGTCCGCGAACCGGTCCAGCAGCGCGGCCGCCGCCGTCACGTCGTCGGTGAGCGGCCGGTCGGCCTGGTCGAGGCCGAGCACCGACTCGGCCAGTTCCAGCGCCCGTCCGACCGGCAGCTCCGGGTCGGGCCGCAGGCCGCGCTGGCGCAGCGCCCGTACGGCGGCGACCAGTTCACAGCCGACGACGAGACGGTAGGCACCGCACGCCCGCAGTGTCTGCCGTGCGGCGAGCGAGGCGAAGCTCGCCTGTTCCTCGACGCCCCGGGAGAGTACAGCGTGCCCGAGCGAGGCGGGCGCGGAGAAGGCCCGCAGGTCACCGAGGGCGGCCCCGGCGGCGTATTCCAGGATCATCACGCCGGAGGACGCGGGCTCGTGGTCGGCGAGGAAGGGCCGCAGCCGGGTGTAGGCGGGTTCGTTGAGGGTGGAGAGCCGGGAGGTGGACAGCCGGGCCACCTGGGTGACCGCCAGCCTGAAGTGGTCCAAGGCCAGGGCGAGTTGGGCCTGGTAGAAACCGCCGTGGTGGTAGGCGGCCATGTCCTCGGCGGAGATCAGGGGGTTCTCGGCGGCCGCGTTGATCTCGACGGCGAGGACCTCGTCCAGCGCGTCCGCCGCGTCGTGCGCGGGCCCGTGGATCTGCGGAACGCACCGGAAGCCGTACGGGTCCTGGATCCGCCCGAGCGGCGGGGTGGGCCGGTCGGCGGCGCCGATCAGCACCCGCATCCGCCGGGCCACTTCGCCCGATCCCCGGTGCGGCCGCGCGGCGTGCACGGGGGCGGCGTACGCCTCGTGCGAACCGTCCACGGCCAGCAGTGACAGCGCGGCGACGACCTGGGTGGCCGCGATCAGCCCGCGCAGTTCGTGCAGGGCAAGGGCGGACTGTCCGAGGGTGAGCGCGTTGCTGCTGATCAGCGCGAGAGCGTCGTTGTTGTCGAGGGGCTGGGGCCCCGGAGCGCCCGTTCCCCGCCACCGGTGCTCCCCCACCAGCGCCAGTCCGAGCTGGGCCAGAGCCGCGATGTCCCCGGTGCCGACCGAGCCGAACTCGTTCACGACGGGGTACGCCCCGGCCTCCAGTGCCTCGCACAGGGCGGTGACGACGGTGGGCCGCAGCCCCGCTCCGCCCGCCAGCAGCTGGTTGGCGCGGACGGCGAGCATGGCCCGTACCTGCCGGGCGGGGAGTTCCTCGCCGATCGCCCCGGCGTGGCTGCGCAGCAGCCGCAGACCGTGCTCCGCGGCCGCCTCGGTCGGCACGTCCTCGTTCCGGTTGGCGCCGACACCGGTGGAACGGCCGTAGACCCGGCCGGTCGCGGCGATCTGCCGGGCGGCGTCCCAGGACACCTCGACGCGCTTCATCGCCTCGGTGCCGGGAACCGGCCGTGCGGTGCCGTCGGCGAGCCGGACGATGTCCGCGACACCGGTGCCGCACCCGTCCAGGACCACGAGTCCGGCCGTGACCGGTGCGTCCACCGCGTCGAACGTGTCCACATTCCGAGACGACATAAGGCCCGAACTCCCCTCGATCCCGACATTGAATCTTGCCTGGCGGCCACAAGTAACCAGCGATTGACGCCGGACCGTTGACAACCTATTCAGATACAGAGAACTCTGCATGACGATATGCAGACCGGGCAAGGGACACCTCATGATCCAGTTCGACACGGTCCACAAGCGCTTCCCCAACGGCACCACCGCAGTCCACGACCTCTCCCTGGAGATGCCGGAAGGCGGCGTGACCGTCCTCGTCGGATCCTCCGGTTGCGGTAAGACCACCACCCTGAGGATGATCAACCGGATGGTCGATCCGACCTCCGGCACCATCCGTGTCGGCGGCAAGAACGTCCTCGAGCGGGACGCCGCCGAACTGCGCCGCTCCATCGGCTACGTCATCCAGCAGTCCGGCCTCTTCCCGCACCGCACGGTGCTCGACAACATCGCCACCGTGCCCCTGCTGCTGGGCTGGGGCCGCAGAAAGGCCCGCGCCCGGGCGGCCGAACTGCTGGAGACGGTCGGCCTGGCCGCCGACGCGGGCAAGCGCTACCCGCACCAGCTCTCCGGCGGCCAGCAGCAGCGCGTCGGCGTGGCCCGCGCACTCGCCGCCGACCCGCCCGTCCTGCTCATGGACGAACCCTTCGGCGCGGTCGACCCCGTGGTGCGCACCCAGCTCCAGGACGAACTGCTGAGACTGCAGAAGGAGTTGAACAAGACCATCGTCTTCGTCACGCACGACGTCGACGAGGCGGTCCGGCTGGGCGACCAGATCGCGATCTTCCGGACCGGCGGCCACCTGGTGCAGTGCGCGAGCCCCGCCGAACTGCTCGCCCGCCCGGCGGACGACTTCGTCGCCGACTTCCTCGGCGCCGAGCGGGGCCTGAAGCTCCTCTCGCTGGAGAACCTCGCCGACGTGCCGCAGGGCCCGGCCCCCGAAGGCGGCGCCTGGACCCTCGTCCTCGACGAGGACCGCCGTCCGCGGAGCTGGCGCTCCACGTCCGGGGACGCCACCTTCCCCGTACGGCCGCTGCGGGACGGGGATTCCCTGCTCGCCGCCCTGAACGAGTCGATCGCCTCGCCGGCCGGTCTGGTGGCGCGGGTCGACGCACAGGGCGCGCTGACCGGTGTCACGTCCCGGGACGACATCCACGAGCACGCCGCCAGGGCCCACGGCATCGCGAGCGTCGCCATATGACCATCGACTGGTCCTGGCTGGGCGACCACACCGACGACCTGACCACCCTCACCCTCTCGCATCTGCAGGCCGCGCTCTCCGCGGTCCTCCTCGGCCTGCTGATCTCCCTCCCGCTGGCCGTGCTCGCCCACCGCGTCCGCCCCCTGCGCGGGGTGCTCCTCGGCCTCTCGAACGTCCTCTTCACGATCCCCTCCATCGCGATCTTCGTCCTCCTGCTCCCGGTGAGCGGCCTGACCCGCACCACCACGGTCATCGGCCTGACGGTCTACTCGCTCGTCGTCCTGCTGCGGAACACCGTCGAGGGCCTCGACTCGGTCCCCGCGAAGACCAAGGAGGCCGCGAAGGCCATGGGCACCCGCCCGCTGCGCACCCTCCTCACCGTCGAACTCCCGCTCGCCCTCCCGGTGATCATGGCGGGGGTGCGCATCGCGACGGTGATGTCGATCTCCCTGGTCTCCGTCGCCACGTACATCGGCGACGGCGGACTCGGCCAGCTCTTCACGGACGGGTTCCAGCGCGACTTCCCGACGCCGGTGATCGTCGGCGTCGTGCTGACCCTGCTGCTGGCCCTGGTCGCTGACGCGGCTCTGGTCGCGATCCAGTACGTACTCACCCCCTGGACGAGGCGGCGAGCCTGACATGTACGAACTCTTCAAGAACCTCGCCAAGTGGCTGGTCAGCGGCGACCAGTGGGCCGGCACCGACGGCATCGTGCACCGGCTCGCCGAGCACCTCGAGTACTCGCTGTTCGCCACGCTCATCGCGGCCGCGATCGCACTCCCGCTGGGCCTGCTCATCGGTCACACCGGCCGGGGCGCGTTCCTCGCCATCAACCTGTCCTCCTTCGGCCGCGCGCTGCCCACCGTGGGCCTGGTCGTCCTGGTCTTCCTGATCAGCGGCCTGTCGCTGTGGTCGGTGTACGTGGCCCTGGTCGTCCTCGCCGTGCCGGCCATCGTCACCAACACCTACGCGGGCATGAGCGCCGTCGACCCGGAGGTCAAGGACGCGGCCCGCGGCCAGGGCATGCGCGGTCACCAGGTCCTGTTCCAGGTGGAGATCCCGCTGGCCCTCCCCCTGATCATGACGGGCCTGCGGCTCTCCCTCATCCAGGTCGTGTCCACCGCCACGATCGCCGCGTACGTCAGCTTCGGCGGCCTGGGCCGGTACGTCTTCGACGGCCTGGCGCAGCGCGACCTCGTCCAGGTCCTCGGCGGCGCGGTCCTGGTGGCGGTCGTCGCCGTCGTGCTCGACCTCGCGCTGGCCGGACTCCAGCGCTACCTCTTCCGTCATCTCCGTTCCGCCGCCGCCCACTGAGGAGCCGAAGAACCATGAACCGTAGGACTCTGCTCGGGGGCCTGTTCGCCGCGGCCTCCGTCCCCGCCCTGGCCGCCTGCGGCGGCGGCATCACCTCGCTCGACAACTCCGGCGGCGGCAGCGGCGGCGGCTCCGGATCCAGCGCCGGCGGCCTGACCATCGGCACCGCCAACTTCACCGAGAACCAGATCCTCGGCTACCTGTACGCCGGTGTCCTGTCGGCCGCGGGCATCAGGACGAAGGTCCGCCCCAACCTGGGCTCGCGCGAGATCGTCGTGCCCGCGCTGGAGGGCGGCGACATCGACCTGCTCCCCGAGTACCAGGGCAGCCTGCTCCTCTACCTGGACCAGAAGGCCACGGACACCGAGGCCGGGGCCATGCAGAACACGCTGACGACCGTGCTGCCCGCCGGTCTTGAGGTCCTGCCGTACGCGGCGGCCGAGGACCGCGACAGCTTCGCGGTCACCCGGGAGACCGCCGACAAGTACGGCCTGAAGAGCCTCGCCGACCTGCGCAAGGCCAACGGGAAGCTGGTGCTGGGCGCCGCGGCCGAGATGAAGAAGCGGGTCGTCGGGGCGGTGGGCCTCAAGGAGCGCTACGGCGTGGAGTTCAAGGAGTTCAAGTCCCTCGACTCCTCCGGTCCGCTGGTCAAGGGCGCCCTGAAGAAGGGCGACGTCGACGTCGCCAACGTCTTCACCACGGACGTGGACGTCATCGAGAACGGCTGGGTCGTCCTCACCGACCCGCTGAACCTGATCCCGTCCCAGCACATCGTCCCGCTCATCGCCTCCCGCAAGGCCGACGCCAAGGTCCGCAAGGCCCTCGCGTCCCTCGGCAACGTGCTCTCGTCCGAGGAACTGACCAGGCTCAACCGGCTGGTGGACAAGGAGAGGAAGGATCCGGACGAGGTCGCGGACGCGTGGCTGAAGTCCAAGAAACTGACGTGACCGGGCCTTTCCCTCGCCGCCGCCGTTGCTGACCGACCCGTCCCCCCTGGACCCCCGCATCGCCCGGAGGGCTCGGGCGGCAGCCCCCGGACACGGGATGGGAAGGGTAGGGGCGGCGGGGGCGAGAACACCCCCGTGGGACTACACCCGTACGGCCGAACCCCGTTCACTCATCCGAGGCGCACACAGAATCCTCTTCCTCCGCACCCGCTTCCCCTCGATCGCCGCGACAGTCAACCGCGCGGCCTCCGCGGCGATCTCGGACAACCCCCAGTCCACCGTGGTCAACGGCGGAGCGAGCACCCGCGAGACGGGATGGTCGTCGAACCCGACCACGGACACGTCCCGCCCGACCACGAGCGACGCCTCGGCCGCCGCCGCGTACACCCCGTACGCGAGCGAGTCGGAGAAGCAGAACACGGCCGTCGCGGGCCTGGGCCCGTCCAGCAGCCGGCGCGCCACCACCGTCGCCTCCCCCAACTCCTGGGGACACGGGACGAGTTCGGCCCGCAACCCGAGCCGCTCGGCCGCCTCGCGCACATACACGTCGGCGGGCCGGTCCGGCGTGCTCGGCCGGGTCGGGGTCAGCACCGTCACCCGGCGGTGGCCGAGACCGTGCAGGTACTCCAGCACGGCGTCGATACCGGCCCGGTTGTCGAAGATGACCTGCCCCGCCGTACGGGCCGCGCTGAGCGAGTCCCCGACGGCCACCACCGGCAGCGCGTCGGCGATCGCCGCCCACCCCTCGGCCGAGGGGTTCACCGGCGACACGAGCAACGCGTCCACCCGCTGGTCGCGCAACTGCTTGGCGAGCACCAGCTCACGGTCGGGATCACCACCGGCGTCCAGGATCAGCGCGTAACGGTCACCGGCCAGCAGCTCCCGCCCGATGGCCGCCATCAACTGCTGCTGCCACAGGTCCTGGAGGTCCCCCGCGAGGACGCCGACCATGCTGGTACGGCCGCTGGCCAGCGCGCGGGCGATGGGATCCGCCTCGTAACCGAGCTCGGCGGCTGCCTTGCGCACCCGCTCCTCGGTCTCCTTCGAGACGTGCTTGCCCCGCAGGGCGTAGGAGACGGCGGCGGTGGAGAGACCCGTGGCCTCGGCCACCTCCCGGAGGGTGGTGCGCTTATTGGGCCTGGCCATGCCCGGAAGCCTACCGGGAGGCGTCCGGACTGCGGGCGCATGCTTGACACGACACCTTGTTAACCGCTTAAGTTAAACGCATAAGTGAAGCGGTTAACCTGCTCCGGACCCACCCTTCCCGGACCCTCCCGGCCCCCTCCCACCCCGTCCCTCCCCCAGGACTCCTTCCAAGGACCGCCGCGTGCCCACCGACGTCCACCAGCACATATGGCCGCCCGCGTTCGTCGAGCTGCTGCGCGCCCGCACCGCGCCACCGCGCCTCGACGGCTGGACCCTGCATCTGACGGGCGAGCCGCCGTACGAGGTCGACCCGGCCGACCACGACCTCGCGGCCCGCACCGCGCTCGCCCGCGCCGACGGCCTCGGTCTGGCCCTCGTCTCGCTGTCCAGCCCCCTCGGTATCGAGTTCCTGCCGCCCGCGGAAGCCGCACCCCTGCTCGCCGCGTTCCACGACGGCGCGCTCGCGCTGCCCGCGCCCTTCGGTGTCTGGGCCTCCCCCTGCCTGTCCGCACCGGAGCCCGAGGCGGTCGGACGGGAACTCCGCCGCGGCTGCGCGGGCCTCCAACTCCCCGCCACCGCCCTGGTGGACGCGGCGGGCTGGGAGCGTCACGCACCACTCCTCGACGTCCTGACCCACGAGGACAAACCGCTGTTCGTACACCCGGGCGCGGCGTCACCGACCCCGCTCGCCCCGCCCTGGTGGCCGGCACTGGTCCCCTACCTCCACCAGATGCACGCGTCCTGGTTCGCCTTCCGCGCCTTCGGCCGGGCCCGCCACCCGCGGCTGCGGGTCTGCTTCGCCGCCCTCGCGGGCCTGGCCCCGCTGCACGGTGAGCGGCTCGCGGCCCGCGGCGGAGGGCGCGGCGAGATCGACTTCGACGTCTTCTACGAGACCTCCTCCTACGGAACCCGCGCGGTGGACGCGCTCGTCCGGGCCGTCGGCATCGACGTGGTCGTCAGCGGCAGCGACCGCCCCTACGCGACCCCCGTCGTCCCCGACCTCGGCGCGGACGCCGCCGTCCACGCCCTGCGCACCGCCAACCCCGACCGACTGCTGAAGGGAGCCACCCCATGACGTACCAGGCCCTGCCGGACCGCACGCTCGACAAGCGCGAACTCCAGGCCCTCGTCGACGATCTCGCCGCCCGCCCCGACCGCTGGCGCGAACAGGTCGCGTTCTCCGACGAGGAGCGGCACTACGCCTCCCTGTACCGGGACGAGTACGTCGACGTCTGGCTGCTGTGCTGGACCCGGCAGAACGACACCGGCTGGCACGACCACGACATCTCCTCCGGCGCCGTCGCCGTCGTCCAGGGCGGGCTGAACGAGTCCAACCCCCGTATCGGCGGCAGCCATCTGTCCGTCACCGTCGGCGCCGGCGAGTCCTTCTGCTTCGGCCCCGAGCACATCCACCGCCTGACCGGCGCCACCGACGACGCGGTCTCGCTGCACGCGTACTCGCCGCCGCTGTGGCGGCTGGGCCAGTACGACATCACCGAGGACGGCCTGATGCGCCGGATCTCCGTCTCGTACGCGGACGAACTGCGCCCGCTGGACCTTCCCGCCGCCTGAACCGTCGCCAAAGTCTCCCGGGGTGGCTCCCACGGGGGCGCGGCCCCTCCGCAAGAGGGGGGCTAACCCCAGTGCCACAGGGTCCGCCGCTGTCTACCGTGGACACCATGACCGGTAGGGAAGCGGGCGGCGACGCCGAACTGAAGAAGGAACTCGACGCCACTCTGCACGCGCGCAGGGAGTTGGGCGACGAGTACGAATCCGCGCTCGTCGACTCCTTCCTGGAGAAGGTCGAGCAGCGACTCGACGGGGCGGTCGACCGAAGGGTGCGGCGACAGCTCGCCGAGCAGCAGATGGTGGTGGCCCGGGGCGCGCGCTCACCGCAGGGGACCGATTCATGGGGCGAGCGCTTCGGCTTCGGCATCGTCTCGCTGGTCCTGGCGGTCCCGCTCTCCGCGATCGGCGGCGGGATCGCGCACCTGCCCGGACTGCTCGTCGCCTGGATCGGCATCGTGGGGGTGAACGCGGTGCAGGCCGCGCGGGTCTCCCCGGGCCTCTTCGGCCGCCGCCACAGGGAGAAGTCGGACTGGGAGGACTGACCTGAACCGGGACTCCGGACTCCGGACACCGGCCCCGGGGAAACGGGGCGCACAGGGGGAACGCGAGGAAACAGAAGGGCCCGGCACCCGCGAGGGTGCCGGGCCCTTCCGACGTGTTGCGCGGGGACCGCCGCACCCCCGTTGCCGGGGGGCGGGACGACGGCGGTCCCCGCGAGGGACGCGGGCCGGGTCAGGGCCGGGCTTGCGCGTCCTTGGCGCCCATGGAGGTCCGGGAGCCGCTCCGGTTGTCCTTGGCGCCGTATCGGTGCCGGCCGGGGCGGGGAGCCGCTCCCGCCCTGCCGACATCCACCAATGTGCCGGACGTGTGTTAAGCGGGTGCTGCGCGGACGTGACACGCTCGTACCACTTCCGCGAAGTTCCTCGCCGCGCGACCGGAAGATCCGCCCAGGAGGGGAACTTCCGGAGATTTCCGTCCACCCACCTGCGGAAACCTACTGCCGGGTGCCGCCCTTGGCGAGGAAGGACAGCAGGTCCTGGCGGCTGACGACGCCGGTGGGCTTGCCCTCGACCAGCACGATGGCGGCGGCGGCGGTGCCGAGCACGGACATCAGGTCACCGACCGGCTCGCCGGAGCCGACCTGCGGCAGAGGCGCCGACATGTGCTTCTCCAGCGGGTCCTGCAGCGAGGCCCGCTGGGTGAACAGCGCGTCGAGCAGCTCGCGTTCGACCACGGACCCGACGACCTCGGCGGCCATCACGTCCGGGTGACCGGCGCCGGGCTTGACGATCGGCATCTGCGAGACGCCGTACTCGCGCAGCACCTCGATGGCCTCGCCGACCGTCTCGTCCGGGTGCATGTGGACGAGCGAGGGGATGGTGCCGCCCGCCTTGTCGCTCAGGACGTCGTTGACCCGCGCGCTCGGGCCCGTGTCCTCCAGGAACCCGTAGTCCGCCATCCACTCGTCGTTGAAGATCTTGCTGAGGTAGCCGCGCCCGCTGTCGGGCAGCAGGACGACCACGACGTCGTCGGGTCCGAGCCGCTCGGCCACGCGCAGCGCGGCCACCACGGCCATGCCGCAGGACCCGCCCACGAGCAGCCCCTCCTCCTTCGCCAGCCGCCGCGTCATCTGGAAGGAGTCCTTGTCGGACACGGCGACGATCTCGTCCGCGACCGTCCGGTCGTACGCCGTCGGCCAGAAGTCCTCACCGACGCCCTCGACCAGGTACGGCCGCCCGGACCCGCCGGAGTACACGGACCCCTCGGGGTCGGCGCCGACGACCTGCACCTTGCCGTCGCTCGCGTCCTTCAGGTATCGCCCGGTCCCGGAGATCGTCCCGCCGGTGCCCACGCCGGTGACGAAATGGGTGATCCGTCCCTCCGTCTGCTCCCACAGCTCGGGGCCGGTGGAGTGATAGTGCGAGAGGGGGTTGTGCGGGTTCGAGTACTGGTCCGGCTTCCAGGCGCCGGGCGTCTCACGGACGAGCCGGTCGGACACGTTGTAGTACGAATCCGGGTGCTCCGGGTCGACGGCCGTCGGGCAGACGACGACCTCGGCGCCGTACGCCCGCAGCACGTTGATCTTGTCGGTGGAGACCTTGTCCGGGCAGACGAAGATGCACTTGTAGCCCTTCTGCTGGGCCACGATCGCCAGGCCGACCCCCGTGTTTCCGCTGGTCGGCTCGACGATGGTGCCGCCGGGCTTGAGTGCGCCGCTCTCCTCCGCGGCCTCGATCATGCGCAGGGCGATGCGGTCCTTGACGGACCCGCCCGGGTTGAAGTACTCAACCTTCGCCAGGACGGTCGCCTGGATGCCCGCGGTCACGTTGTTGAGCCTCACCAGCGGGGTGTTGCCGACGAGACTGATCATCGAGTCGTGGAATTGCACCGTTGTCTCCGGAGCTGCGTTCTAAAGGGATGGTCCCGTCAGCCTAAGGCCCCACGTGGGCGTTCACGTGTCGTTGAGATTGGCCGACCCGTTCCACGGGGCAAGCAGTGGTTGTACGGCTACGAGGAGGTGGCGGCGACGGATGACGAGCTTGTCGAGGGCGAGGGTGGCACGGCGGATCGCGGCGGGCGCGGCGTACGGCGGCGGCGGGATCGGTCTGGTGGGCGCCGCCGCGATCGGTGTCGTGCTGGCCGAGGTGCAGCTGGCGAAGCGCCACGTGGGCAACGGACACGGTCAGGCACCCCGCGCGAACGGTCTGTACGGGTACGCGTACGCGACGCAGGACGGGCCGCCGCTGCGGCTCGCGATGCTCGGTGACTCCACGGCGGCGGGGCAGGGGGTGCACCGGCCCCGCCAGACACCCGGCGCGCTGATCGCCTCCGGGCTGGCGGCGGTCTCCGAACGCCCCGTCGAACTCTGCAACGTCGCGCTGCCGGGCGCCCAGTCCGACGACCTCGACCGGCAGGTGGCCCTCGCCCTCGCGGACACCGCACGGGTGCCCGATGTCTGCGTGATCATGATCGGCGCGAACGACGTCACCCACCGGATGCCGCCGACGCGCTCGGTCCGTCACCTGTCCGCGGCGGTACGCCGGCTGCGCACCGCCGGTGCCGAGGTCGTGGTCGGCACCTGTCCCGACCTGGGCACGGTCGAGCAGGTCCCGCAGCCGCTGCGGTGGCTGGCCCGGCGTGCCTCCCGGCAGCTCGCCGCCGCGCAGACCATCGGGACGGTCGAGCAGGGCGGGCGGACGGTGTCCCTGGGTGACCTGCTGGGCCCCGAGTTCGAGGAGAACCCGCGCGAGCTCTTCGGTCCCGACAACTACCACCCCTCCGCCGAGGGGTACGCGACGGCGGCGATGGCGGTCCTGCCCACGGTGTGCGCGGCGCTCGGGCTGTGGCCGGCCGAGGAGGAGCGGCCCGACGTCTCCCGCCGCGAGGGGTTCCTGCCGGTGGCACGGGCGGCCGCGGAGGCGGCGTCCGAGGCCGGTACGGAGGTCACGGCGGCCATGCCGACGGGGCCGCGCGGGCCCTGGGCCCTCCTCAAACGCCGCCGGCGCCGGCGCGTCCCCGCCACGGACCCGGCGCCCACACCGACCCCGTCCCCCTGAACCGGGGCCCCGCTCCGGCCCCGCCCTGGCCCCGGCCTGGCCCCGGCGGGCTCCTCGGGCGGGGGCGGGCGGGGGCGGGTCGCGCAGTTCCCCGCGCCCCTGAAGGCACGGGCGCGCACCTTCAGCCCGTCCGGAACCGTCCAGCCGGGCCCGCACCCTCGGCCCGTCCGGAACCTTTCAGCGCGGGCCGGCACCCTCAGCCCGTCCGGCGTTCGAGGACGAGCCCTTCGGGCGATGCGGGGGTCCAGGGGGCGGCAGCCCCTTGGCGGGGTCCGGGCGCACCCCCAGAACCCGGCCGACGAAAAAGCAAGCGCTTAGAAAAGTGCGTCCGGAGTCACACGACCTGAGCGGTGACCTGGAGGGTACGGACGGGTAACTTCCCAAGCAGTCCGCCCCCGTCCACCCCGAGTGCCCATGGAGCCGTGATGCCCGAAGCCGTGATCGTCTCAGCCGCCCGCTCCCCGATCGGCCGTGCCTTCAAGGGCTCGCTGAAGGACGTCCGCCCCGACGACCTGACCGCCACGATCATCCAGGCCGCCCTCGCCAAGGTCCCCGAGCTGGACCCCAGGGACATCGACGACCTGATGCTCGGCTGCGGCCTCCCCGGCGGCGAGCAGGGCAACAACCTCGGCCGTATCGTCGCCGTGCAGATGGGCATGGACCACCTCCCGGGCTGCACGATCACCCGTTACTGCTCCTCGTCCCTCCAGACCAGCCGCATGGCCCTGCACGCCATCAAGGCCGGCGAGGGCGACGTCTTCATCTCGGCCGGCGTGGAGCTGGTCTCCCGCTTCACCAAGGGCAACTCCGACTCCCTGCCCGACACGCGCAACCCCTTCTTCGCGGAGGCCGAGGCCCGCACCGAGGCCGTCGCCAAGTCCGAGGGCTCGACCTGGCACGACCCGCGCGAGGACGGCCTCGTCCCGGACGCGTACATCGCGATGGGCCAGACCGCCGAGAACCTGGCGCAGATCAAGGGCGTCACCCGCCAGGACATGGACGAGTTCGCCGTCCGCTCGCAGAACCTCGCCGAGGAAGCCATCAAGAACGGCTTCTGGGAGCGCGAGATCACCCCGGTCACGACCCCCGACGGCACGGTCGTCAGCAAGGACGACGGCCCGCGCGCCGGCGTCACCCTGGAGGGCGTGCAGGGCCTCAAGCCCGTCTTCCGCCCGGACGGACTCGTCACCGCCGGAAACTGCTGCCCCCTCAACGACGGCGCCGCCGCCCTCGTGATCATGTCCGACACGAAGGCCCGCGAGCTCGGCCTCACCTCGCTCGCCCGGATCGTGTCCACCGGCGTCACCGGCCTCTCCCCCGAGATCATGGGCCTCGGCCCGGTCGAGGCGAGCAAGCAGGCGCTCCGGCGTGCCGGCCTCACCGTCGACGACATCGACCTGTTCGAGATGAACGAGGCCTTCGCCGCCCAGGTGATCCCCTCCTACCGCGACCTGGACATACCGCTGGACAAGCTGAACGTGAACGGCGGCGCCATCGCCGTCGGCCACCCCTTCGGCATGACCGGCGCCCGCATCACCGGCACGCTCATCAACTCCCTCCAGTTCCACGACAAGCAGTTCGGCCTGGAGACGATGTGCGTCGGCGGCGGCCAGGGCATGGCAATGGTCATCGAGCGCCTCAGCTGATCCACGATCAAGCTCCGATCAATCCACGACGGGATCGCGCACACCCTCCTTACGGGTGACCGAGGTTGGACCCAGCGTGACGAATCGGCCCGGATCCCGGTTGCCACCGGGACTCTGGGCCGATTTGTGATCCAATCCCCCCCAAGATGTGACCTATCTCCCTCTGGGGAGGGATTTACGCAGGTCGGAGCCGCTACGGAGGCAAACCCGAGGCCCAAAGCCCTGTCCTATTCGTGACGTTACGCACTGACAGCTCGATGGTCCGCCCTTCAAGCTGATGTAGGAAGTCGGGGGTCGACTTTGAACCGGGAGTACGTCAGTGAGCGCCATGCCGATTGCTTTGCTGCTCACCACCGCCGCGACCGCGGCCGTGGGCGTCGCCGTTCTGCGCACCCTGCTGGGTCTGCGCGGGCAGGTCGCGGCACTGCGCAACGAACTCGCCGAGAACCGCGCCGGTGCCGCGCGCGGTCTCGTGCCCGCCGCCCGCTCGGCCGCGGACACCGACGAGATACGCGCCGCGGTGACCGAGGCGCTCGCCGAGGAGCGGGAGCGGGAGCTCGCGGAGGCCCGTGCCTTCTGGGCCGCCCAGGAGGCACGTGACGCCTCGGACGCGCCCTCGCTGCTCGGTCTGACCGACAGCGAACTGTTCACGGCCCGCCCTTCGGACTTCGTGGGGCTGGAGTACCTGGAGACGGTCACCGAGCCCGACCTGGACGCCGAGGAGTTCGCGCCCAAGGACTTCGTGCAGGGAGGCGTCGTCGGGGACTCTCCCGAACTGGCCGCCGCCCGCCGCCGTCATCCCTCCCACCCGGACTTCGTGCCGGTCCAGTCCCCCGTCGCGAACGACCACGAACGCACGGTGGCCTGTCTGGAGGAGCTCGCCGAGTCCCGTACCGAGCTGGCGGACGTCCGCCCCGGTCCGCTCGGCACCCTCGACGTCTACGTCTTCGCGGACGGGACGACGCTGTGCATGACCCCGGGCCACCGCGAGACCGCGGAACGGCTGGCCGCGGCGCTGCGCGCGGGCGAGACCCCGGTCCTGCTGGGCGGTTCGGGCGTCTCCGGCGCGTACGCCCTGACGTTCGCGTGCGGCGAGGAGAGCGTCTACATCCTGGCGGACCGCGTCATAGCGTCGCTGTAGCGCGCCACCGTCCCGCGGCGAGCGCCCCGGAAAAGAGGGCGCGCGCCCGCGCACCGACACCGCACGCGCACCGCATGTGCCGGGCGACGCGCCGCGCACCACCGCAACAGCGGCACGCACGTACCGCCCGGACAGGTCGGACCCGCGGCAGCCCCCAGCGGGTCAGACCCCGGCCCGCTTCTGGGCCTCCTCCACCAGCGCCACCGCCTCCGCGACCTCCGCCTCGTCCCTCAGTACGAGCGCCAAATCATGCGCCGCGACCGTGATTTGGTCGGCGGCGGCGAACATCCCCGCCTCGGGCATCTCCCTGGGCTCCCCGGAGGGGTCCTCCACACGCTGGGCACGCAGTGCCAACTCCCTGGCCAGACCCAGTGCCTCGGCAGCCGCCCCCCGCTGCAGCCGGCTCTGCGGGGCGGCTCGCAACCGGTCGGCGAAGTGGTCCACGGCTCGGGTCAGCGACGTCGTATCAAGCACGCCGCGAGACTACGCGCCGCGACGGGACTGTTGCCAACAACCCAACCCTCAGGCACCGTGGCGTGAAGGACCGGCTTACATCCCCTTTGCGTCCGGAGGCGCCGATGTCCCAAGTGTTCTCGCAGGAGACCCACCGCAATCTGCTCGCCCGCATCCCCCACTGCACCGGTCGTGAGATCTCCGACTGGCTGCGCACCGTCGACGAAGGCCCCGCTCTCTTCCGCTTCGAGGAGAAGGTCAGCTGGCTCCGCGCCGAGCACGACCTCGCGTACGGCCACGCCAAGGCGATCATTCACGAGTACGACCTGAGGAGGGCCGCGCGCAAACTGCTCTGAGCGCGCACCACCGGCACCACCAGGTGTCTCCCACAGACATCCTGACAGGCATCCGCGAACAGCGAAGGGCCCGCGAACCGATGGTTCGCGGGCCCTTCGGACACCTGCCGCCGGCCACCGCCGGCGGCGCCGTCGCTAGTCCCTGCTGAAGATGGCGACCAGCCGCAGCATCTCGACGTAGATCCACACGAGGGTCATGGTCAGGCCGAACGCGGCCAGCCAGGCCTCCTCGCGCGGCGCGCCGTACGCGATGCCGTCCTCGATCTGCTTGAAGTCGAGGGTCAGGAAGAACGCGCCGATCAGGATCGCCAGGATGCCGACGATCGCGCCCAGCGGACCCATGCTGCGCAGGCCGCCGTCCCCGGCCACACCGAAGGCGACGAGCAGCAGGTTGACCGCCATGACGACCACGAAGGCGATGGCGATGGCCATACCGATGCGTGCGTACCGCGCGGTCACGCGGATCCAGCCCGCCTTGTAGACGAGCAGGGTCGCGCCGGCCACCGCCATGGTGCCGAGGACCGCCTGGAAGGGGGCGCCGCTCCACCGCTCGTTGTACATCTCGCTGATGACCCCGAGGAAGACGCCCTCGAAGGCGGCGTAACCGAGGATCAGCGCGGGCGTGGCCTTGCGCTTGAAGGACTGCACCATCGCCAGGACGAACGCCACGAGGGCGGAGCCGATGGCGAGGCCGTAGCTGGTGGACGAGACGGGCAGGAGTGCCCACGCCAGGACGGCGCCGACGGTGACGGTGCCGAGCGTCATGGCGGAGCGCATGACGACGTCGTCCATCGTCATCCGGCCGGTGGAGGCCGGGGCCTGCGGCGGAGCGCCGTACTGCTGGCCCTGCTGCGCGTAGGGGTTCTGCGCGTAGGGGTTGCCGCCCTGCTGGGCGTACGGGTTGGCCTGCGTGCCGACAGCGGGTCCCCCGGCCTGCGGCGCCGCGTTGAATCCCGCGTAGCCGTTGTCGCGGCTGAACCCCCGTCGCGAGAAGACCGGGTTGCTGCTCCTCATTTCACTCCTCCATGGCCACCCTGCGCGGCCTTGGCCTCAAGGGTAATGGGTAGGCAAAAGATCGACCCTACTGCTTGGGGAGGATCTTTCCCTCGTCCTGCCAAGGTACGCGTGTGTTCCCGGGCCTGCGAGCACTGGTACCAAGCCGTGACAGGTCCCTGTCGCGACGCCCCGGCCGGGCCCCTCTGCTCCGGTTCCCTCACTCCAGCGGAAACCCGGTGTACCCCTCCGCCAGATCCGTCTCCGCCGCCCGTGAGGTGGCCACCCGGCGCAGCCGGGCGAGCTGGATCCGGTCCTCGAAGGGGGTCGCGCCGGGGGCGCGGTGCAGCAGGGTCGTCATGTCGTACGAGAACCGCTCGGCCTGCCAGACCCGGCGCAGACAGGCCTCGGAATAGGCGTCCAGGCGCTCGGCCGAACCGGTGTCGCCGAGGTGGGTCAGGGCGCGGGCGAACGTCACGACGTCGCCGACGGCGAGGTTGAGTCCCTTGGCGCCGGTCGGCGGGACGATGTGGGCGGCGTCCCCGGCGAGGAAGAGCCGCCCGTACCGCATGGGCTCGTGAACGTAGCTGCGCATGGGGGTGACGGACTTCGAGGTGACCGGCCCGCGCTCCAGCCGCCAGTCGTCACCCGTCTCGAAGCGCCGCTCCAGCTCGTCCCAGATCTCCTCGTCCGCCCACTCCCCCGCCTCCGTGCCCTCCGGTACCTGGAGGTAGAGCCGGGAGACGGCCGGTGAGCGCATGCTGAGCAGGGCGAAGCCGCGCTCATGGCGGGCGTAGACCAGTTCGTCGTGGGAGGGCGCCACATCGGCGAGTATCCCGAGCCAGCCGAAGGGGTACGTCCGTTCGAACACGCGGGAGAGCGCGGCGGGCACCGCCTTGCGGGCCACGCCCCGGAACCCGTCGCAGCCGACGACGTAGTCGCAGTCGAGCACGTCCTCGTGCCCCTCGTGCCCCTCGTACCGGAAGCGGACCCGCGGCCGGTCGGTCAGCGCCCCCTCGACGGCCAGCGCCTCGGCTCCGAAGAGCAGCGGGCCCCCCTCCTTGAGCTGGAGCGCGATCAGGTCCTTGCAGACCTCCGTCTGGGCGTACACCAACACGGAGCTGCCTCCGGTGCGGGCCGGGAAGTCGACCCGGTGTCGCTCCCGCTCGAAGCGCAGCTCGATCCCGTCGTGCCGCAGCCCCTCCCGGTCCATCCGCTCCCCGGCCCCGGCGGCCCGCAGGACGTCGACGGTCCCCTGCTCCAGGATCCCGGCGCGCTGCCGCCGTTCCACGTACGCCCGGTCGCGGCTCTCCAGCACCACGGAGTCGATCCCCGCGTTGCGCAGCAGCCGCGCCAGCAGCAGTCCGGCCGGCCCGGCTCCGATGATCCCGACGGTGGTACGCATCCCGGCACGCCCCTTCGCGGTCCCTGCGCCTGCTCGGCTGTTCGCCCGGCGTCCGTTCGCCCGGCACCCGCTCACCCGCCCGGCACCCGTTCGCCTGATGTCCGGCCACATGACGTCCGGCCCTATGGCGCCTGTTCGCCTGGTGAAACTTCTTTCACCTCTTGCGACCGCGAGTCTCCGGCGGCACACGCTCGCTGTCAACGGATCGCGGCGAACTCCTCCCGCGGGGTGCGCCCGGGGAGGACGGGTCGGGAGGGAGCGCGAGAGGTCGGAGGTGCCCGGAACCGGACTTGAACCGGTACGCCCGCGAGGGGCAGCGAGGTTTAAGCTCGCCGTGTCTGCATTCCACCATCCGGGCAGGCCATGGGCTCCGCGTCGAGATTCCGAGCCTATCGGGGCTCGCTCCTCGAACAGCGGCCGGGCGAACCGATGTTGTCTTATTTTATTGACGTCTGAGGGTGCATCAGCCCCCGGTACGGGCCATCAGCACTTGCCAATAGCCTTCCGGGCGGTGCGGAGACGCGTATACGGAATGACGGAATTTCACCGTCCGAACGGACGCGCCCGCACGGCCGTACCCGCACGGGACTCAGGGAACACCCTCATCCCCAGGTATGACTCCGCCGCTCGCGGTCCGACCGGAGGCTGCCCCAGGAACCGGAACAGCGGCTGACTCCACGGCGCCGAACGGCCGGGACGATGGGACACGTCCCCCAGAAACACCGTCGTCCCGACAGGAGCACCCTCCCGTGACCACCACGCCCCTTGCCGACCGGACCACCACGGTGGCCGCCCGCGCCACGGAACTGTCCAAGGTCTACGGACAGGGCGAGACCCAGGTGGTCGCCCTCGACCGGGTCTCCGTCGACTTCCGCCAGGCCGAGTTCACCGCGATCATGGGCCCCTCGGGCTCGGGCAAGTCCACGCTGATGCACTGCGTGGCGGGACTCGACTCCTTCTCCTCCGGCTCCGTGCGCATCGGGGAGACCGAACTGGGCTCCCTCAAGGACAAGCAGCTCACGAAGTTGCGCCGGGACAAGATCGGCTTCATCTTCCAGGCGTTCAACCTGCTGCCCACGCTGACGGCGCTGGAGAACATCACCCTCCCGATGGACATCGCCGGCCGCAAGCCGGACCGGGAGTGGCTGGACAAGGTCATCGCGATGATCGGCCTCGCCGACCGCCTCGGCCACCGCCCCTCCCAGCTCTCCGGCGGCCAGCAGCAGCGCGTCGCCGTCGCCCGCGCGCTGGCCTCCCGGCCCGACATCATCTTCGGCGACGAGCCGACCGGAAACCTCGACTCGCGTGCGGGCGCGGAGGTGCTGGGCTTCCTGCGCAACTCGGTACGGGAACTGGGGCAGACCGTCGTCATGGTCACCCACGACCCGGTCGCCGCCGCCTACGCCGACCGCGTGGTCTTCCTCGCCGACGGCCGCATCGTCGACGAGGTGCACGGACCGACCGCGGACTCCGTCCTGGACCGCATGAAGCAGTTCGACGCCAAGGGCCGCACCAGCTGACCTGCCGTCAACTCACCCCCGGGCTCCCGCACCGTCCTGAACAGCCTCACCCTCCTGGACTGAGAAACCCATGTTCCGTACCGCCCTGCGCAACGTGCTCGCGCACAAGGCCAGGCTCCTGATGACCGTGCTCGCCGTGATGCTCGGCGTGGCGTTCGTGTCCGGGACCCTCGTCTTCACCAACACCATCTCGGACGCGTACCAGAAGAGCTCCGCCAAGGGCTTCGGACAGGTCGACGTCGCCATCCGGCCGGAGAGCCGCAAGGACACCGGCGACACGATCGGCAAGGACCCGAAGCTCACCCAGGCCCTGCTGGACAAGGCGGCCAAGGTCCCCGGCGCCGGTTCCACGATCGGCGTCGTGAACGGCTTCACCGCCGTCGCCGGCAAGAACGGCAAGCTCGTCGGCAACGGCTTCCAGTCGCAGGGCGGGAACTACTGGGGCACCAAGGACCCCCGGTACCCGCTGACGAGCGGCCACGCGCCCCGGGGCGGGAACGAGGTCGCCCTCGACTCCAGGACCGCCGCACGCGCGGGCTACCAGGTCGGCGACACCGTACGGCTCTCGGTCGACGGCCCGGTCCTCAGCCCCGTCGTCGCCGGTGTCTTCACCACCGACGACGGCAACGTCGCGGCCGGCGGCAGCCTCGCCCTCTTCGACACGGCGACCGCCCAGCGGCTCTTCCACCGGGCCGGCGAGTTCGACGAGATCGACGTGAAGGCCGCGCCGGGCACCAGCCAGACCGCTCTGCGCAGCGCCCTCGGCCAGGTCGTCCCCGACGACGTCGCCTCCACCACCACGGGCCAGAAGCTCGCCGACGACCAGGCCACCGACATCGCCTCGGCGATGAGCGGCATGAAGACGGGCCTGCTGGTCTTCGCCGGCATCGCGCTGTTCGTCGGTACGTTCATCATCGCCAACACCTTCACCATGCTGGTCGCCCAGCGCACCAAGGAACTGGCTCTGCTGCGCGCCGTCGGCGCCTCCCGCAGGCAGGTCACCCGGTCCGTCCTCGTCGAGGCGTTCTTCGTCGGCGCGGTCGCGGCGGTGGCGGGTCTGGTCGCGGGTATCGGCATCGGCGCGGGGATGCGCTCGCTCATGGGCACCCTCGGCGCCACCGTCCCGGACGGCCCGCTGGTGATCTCGCCCGGCACCGTCGCCACGGCCCTGCTCGTCGGCGTTCTCATCACCATGCTGGCGGCCTGGCTGCCCGGCCGCCGCGCCGCGAAGATCCCGCCGGTCGCCGCGATGAGCAGCGTGCACGCGCAGGCGACCACCAAGTCCCTCGTCGTACGCAACGCGCTCGGCGCCCTGTTGGCCGGCGCGGGCGTCGCCGTGGTCCTGTACGCGACGACCATGAGCGGCTCGGACGGGCAGGCTCCCATGGGCCTGGGAGCGGTCCTGCTCATCGTCGGTGTCTTCGTCCTCACCCCGCTGCTGTCCCGCCCGCTGATCGCGGCGGCCGCGCCGGTCCTGCGGGTCTTCGGCGTGTCCGGCAAGCTGGCCCGCCAGAACTCGGTCCGCAACCCGCGCCGGACCGCCGCGACCGCCTCCGCCCTGATGATCGGCCTCACGCTGATCACCGGGATGACGGTGATGGCGGGCAGCCTGCAGCAGGCGATCGACAGGATGGCCAGCTCCGCGATCAAGGCGGACTACGTCGTCTCGATGGCGAACGGCAACTCCCTCTCCCCCGAGGTCGCGAAGACGCTGTCCGGGCTCGACGGAGTCACGGCCATCAGCCCCCTGCGCAACGCGCCCTCGCGGATCGACGGCGGCACCGAGTACCTGACGGGCGTCAACGGCGCGTCCATCGCCCGGCTCACCGACCTCAAGGTCGACGACGGCGCCTTCAAGGTCGGTGGCGGTCAGGTCGTCGTCGACAAGGACACCGCCGAGTCCCACCACTGGAAGGCCGGGTCCGGCTTCACGGTCGCCTACGAGGACGGCACGAAGAAGCGGCTCACGGTCGCCGGTGTGTACGAGGGCAACCAGATGATCAGCGGCATCATCCTCGACAACGCCACGCTCGCGCCGCACCAGACCGACGCCTCCGACATGCAGGTCATGCTGAAGACGTCGAGCGGTACCTCCGACGCCACCAAGACCACCCTGGAGAAGGCCCTCGGCGACAACCCGGCCATCCAGGTGCAGGACAAGAAGGACATCTCCAACGGCATCGCGCAGATGTTCACCCTGCTCCTGAACATGCTCTACGGCCTGCTCGCGATGGCGGTCATCGTCGCCGTCCTCGGGGTCGTCAACACCCTCGCCATGTCGGTCTTCGAGCGCTCGCAGGAGATCGGGATGCTCCGCGCGATCGGCCTCGACCGCAAGGGCATCAAGCGGATGGTCCGCCTGGAGTCGCTGGTCATCTCGCTGTTCGGCGGTGTGCTCGGCATCGGTCTGGGTGTGTTCTTCGGCTGGGCGGCCGGCGAGCTCGTCGGCAGCAGGATGGCGACGTACGAGCTGGTCCTGCCCTGGGCCAGGATGGCCCTCTTCCTGCTGCTCGCGGGCACGGTCGGCGTCCTTGCGGCGCTGTGGCCCGCCCGCCGGGCGGCCCGTCTGAACATGCTGACGGCGATCAAGTCCGAGTAGCCACGACGACGTCGGTACGAGGAAGGGCCCCGTTCCGGGCTGGAACGGGGCCCTTCCTCCGTCAGTGCCGAATGACCGGCCCGGGGACCGGCCACGGAACCTGGGCCGGGCCTACGGGACGACGGGGTTCCAGGTTCTCGCCCGCAGTGGCAGCCCGGAGGCGCCGGAGGGCTCCGGTGTCCTGACCGCCAGCACCTGGTTGACGCCGATGCGGTTGCGCTCGAAGGCGAGCGCGGAGGCCGCCATGTAGAGGAGCCAGACACGGGCCCGGCCGGGGCTGGTGAGCCGCACCGCCCGGGGCCACTGCGTCTCCAGGTTGGCGACCCAGTGACGCAGCGTGAGGGCGTAGTGCTCGCGGATCGACTCGACGTCACGGACCTCGAAACCGGCCCGCTCCAGCTGCGTCACGGTCGTGCCCACCGGGGCCAGTTCGCCGTCCGGGAAGACGTACGCGTCGATGAACTCGTCGACGGAGTAGGACGATTCGTCGCGTTGCGGACGACGCCCGATCTGGTGGTTGAGCAGCCGCCCGCCCGGCGCGAGAAGCCTGTACAGCACCTCCGCGTACTCCAAATAGCGCTCGGCGCCGACATGTTCGGCCATTCCGATGGAGGAGATCGCGTCGTACGGTCCGTCGGCGACGTCCCGGTAGTCCTGGACCCTGATCTCCACCCGGTCGGTCAGGCCCTCGTCCGCGACCCGCTTACGGGCGTACGCGGCCTGCTCCTGCGAGAGCGTCACCCCGACGACACTCGCACCGTGCTCGCGGGCGGCGTGCATGGCCATCGAGCCCCAGCCGCAGCCGACGTCGAGGAGCCGCTGACCCGGCCTCAGGGCGAGCTTGCGCGAGATGAGTTCGAGCTTGTCGCGCTGCGCGCCCTCCAGGGTGCCGTCGTCCTCCCAGTAGGCGCACGAGTAGACCATGGAGGGGCCGAGGACGATCTCGTAGAAGTCGTTCCCCACGTCGTAGTGGTGGCTGATCGCGCGCCGGTCGCTGCGTTTGGTGTGCAGGTGACGGCGTCCGCGCACCTCCTCGCGGGGCGGGGCGGGCGGCAGCGGGGACCCGGCCATCCGCACCAGTCCCCGGGCGGCGGCGCGGAACTCGGGGTCGCGCAGGGACTCCATGAAGCTCCGTGCGTCCTCACCCCGGTCCCAGATCAGCCCCGACACCAGGTCAAGAGCGGTGTAGAGGTCGCCCTCCACGGCGAGGTCGCCGGAGACCCAGGCGCGGGCGAGCCCCACCTCGCCCGGTTTCCACAGCAGCCGGCGCACGGCGCGCCGGTTGCGCACCACGAGAGCGGGGGCGCCGGGCGGGCCCGCCTCCGAACCGTCCCAGGCGCGAATACGCACCGGCAACGGGGTCCCCAGCAACTGTTCGACAAGGCTCTTCAGCCGCGGCGCGGCGTCCTGCATGGCGTACACCTCCGAGACGACACTCCCGAACGCTCCAACACCACGTAAACACCTACCGGCCTCGTGCGCAGTCCCCCTTCCGCGTTACAGCTGAGCAAAATAGCTGTAGCCGCCACGCTTTCCGGCCCCGCCGACCCCGCCGACCCCGTCCCGCCCGTCCTGCCCTCCTTGCCCGCCCTGCCCTGCGGCTCCGTCCAGACCCCCGCCAAGAGGCCGCCGCCCCCTGGACCCCCGCATCGCCCGAAGGGCCCGTCCTCGAACTCCGGACGGGCTGAAAGGCATGACCCCGGACGTCAGCCCTTCAGCCCGGCCTCCACCTCGGCCTCGCGCCCCGGCCTCGCGCCCCGGCCTCACACCACGGCCTCGCGCCCCGGCCTCACACCACGGCCTCGCGCCCCGGCCTCACACCACGGCCTCGCGTCTCCAGCGCGGGCCCGCACCACCAGCCCGTCCGGCGCTCGCGGGCAAGGCCCTTGAGTCCGAAGCGAGGGTCCGAGGGCGGAGCCGCCGGGAACCCCCGGCCCCTCCGGCGCACGCCGAAGGGGCCTCCCGCACCACGGATGGCGGAAGGCCCCTTCGGGCTGAACAGTCTGAAACAGTGACCGGCGGAGGGTCAGGAGGCCTTCGCCCGTTCCTCGGTCTTGGCGGCCGCGGGAGCCGCCGCAGCGGCGGCCGGCGCCGGCTTCGCCGCCTCGTAGAACTCCTCACGCGGAGTCTCCATGGCCCCGAGCGAGACGACCTCACGCTTCAGGAACATCGCGAGCGTCCAGTCCGCGAAGACACGGATCTTCCGGTTCCACGTCGGCATGGCGAGACCGTGGTAGCCACGGTGCATGTACCACGCCAGACGACCCTTGAGCTTGATCTTCGTCTTGCCCATGACGATCATCGCGACGCCCTTGTGGAGGCCGAGACCCGCGACAGCACCCTTGTTGGAGTGGCTGTAGTCCTTCTGCGGGAAGCCCCGCATACCGGCGATCACGTTGTCGCCGAGCAGCTTGGCCTGACGGAGCGCGTGCTGCGCGTTCGGCGGGCACCAGGCGTTCTCCACGCCGGCCTTGCGGGCGGCGAGGTCCGGCACCTGGGCGTTGTCGCCCGCGGCCCAGATGTAGTCCGTGCCCTGCACCTGCAGCGTGGTCCCGGTGTCCACGTGGCCACGCGGGCCGAGCGGCAGACCGAACCGGGTGAGGACCGGGTTGGGCTTGACGCCCGCCGTCCACACGATCGTGTTGGAGTCGACCTCGAGGCCGTTCTTCAGCACGACGTGACCGTCGACGCAGGAGTCCATGGAGGTGGAGAGGTAGATCTCGACCCCGCGCGACTCCAGGTGCTCCTTGCCGTACTGGCCGAGCTTGGGGCCGACCTCGGGAAGGATCTTGTCCGCGGCGTCGACGAGGACGAAGCGCATGTCCTCACGGGACACGTTGCCGTAGTACTTCGACGCGTCGCGGGCCATGTCCTCGACCTCGCCGATGGTCTCCGCACCCGCGAAGCCACCGCCGACGAAGACGAAGGTCAGCGCCTTGCGGCGGACCTCCTCGTCCGTGGTCGAGTCGGCCTTGTCCAACTGCTCGAGAACGTGGTTGCGCAGGCCGATGGCCTCCTCGATCCCCTTCATGCCGATGCCCTGTTCGGCAAGGCCGGGAATCGGGAAGGTGCGGGAGACCGCGCCCATCGCGATGACGAGGTAGTCGAAAGGCAGCTCGTACGCCTCACCCACGAGAGGGGCGATCGTGGCTACCTTGCGGTCCTGGTCGATGGTGGTGACCCGACCGGTCAGAACCTCCGCCTTGGGCAGCACGCGTCGCAGTGGGACGACGACATGCCGCGGCGAGATGCTGCCGGCGGCGGCTTCGGGGAGGAAGGGCTGGTAGGTCATGTACGACCGGGGGTCGACGACCGTGACGGTCGCCTCTCCGTAGCGCATCTTCTTGAGAATGCGCCGAGCTGCGTACAGGCCTACGTACCCACCGCCTACTACGAGGATCCTGGGACGCTCCGTGGTGCTCATGCCATCGAGTATCCACCCGCCCCTGGGGGGTCGCTCGTGCGCCCCTTCACAAGCTTGGGTGGACCCTCTGCTACACTGCGCGGCTCACGTGACTCAGGTCATGTCCCCACGAGGGAACCGGTGTTCGGGCCGGACCGTTGTCAAGAGCCCGTGAGCTGCCACTCCGGGCGTTCGAGTGCATCGACCACCCTTCGACTTCACCTCCCGGAAACACTCCCGGAATGCTCCGGTGAGCATCACCCCGAGACCGGCGAGCACCCCCATGACACCCGAGTGGCCCAGCCATCGAGCATAGGGACCGAATTCCTTGTGAAGAACTTCACGAAGTTTTCCGGCGGCGTGTCGCAGAGAGGGCCCGAATGGCCCTCTTGCGCGCTCATACGTCGCCCGACCTGCTCAGGAGAGGCTACCAGTGGGTAGCAAGCCCTCCCCGGCCCCCTCCGTCAGGGCTCAGGCGACGGACCACGCGATGCCGTCGAGGATGTCGTGCTCGCTGACGACGACCTCCTCCGCGCCGGTCCGATCCATGATCGCGAGCAGGACGAGGGCACCGGCCGCGATGACGTCGACCCGCCCCGGGTGCATCGAGGGGATCGCCGCCCGCTCCGCGTGGGTGGAGTGCAGGAGCCGCTCGGTGATCTCGCGGACCCTCTCCCGCGGGATGCGGGAGTGGTGGATGGCCTCCGAGTCGTACTCGGCCAGGTCCAGCGCGATCGAGGCGACCGTGGTGACCGAGCCGGCGAGGCCGACCAGGGTGCGGGCCTCGCCCAGCGGGACGGTCCGGGCCGCGAGGTCCAGCGCGGCTTCGATGTCGGCGCGGATCGCTTCGGTCTCCGCGGGCTCCGGGGGGTCGCTCACCACGCCGGCGTGCACCAGGTGGCGCTCCGTCATCCGTACACAGCCGATGTCCACGGAGCGGGCGGCCCGTACGTGGTCGTCGCCGACGACGAACTCGGTGGAGCCGCCGCCGATGTCCACGACCAGGTACGGCTTGGCGAGGTCGTCCCGGCCCGTGAGCTCCCTGGTCGCTCCCGTGAAGGAGAACTCGGCCTCCTGGTCGCCGGTGATCACCTCGGGCTCGACGCCCAGGATGTCGAGGACACCGCGGACGAACTCGTCCCTGTTCTCGGCGTCGCGGGAGGCGGAGGTCGCGACGAAGCGGAGGCGCTCCGCGCCGTGCTCCTTGATGACCGCCGCGTACTCGCGGCAGGCCGCGAAGGTGCGGTCCAGGGCTTCGGGGGCGAGGCGGCCGGTGCGGTCGACTCCCTGGCCGAGCCGGACGATCGTCATGCGGCGGTCCAGGTCGACGAGTTCGCCGGTCGCCGGGTTCGCGTCGGCGACGAGGAGACGGATGGAGTTCGTACCGCAGTCGATGGCGGCGACCCTGGTCATGAGCTGTGGTCTCCTGTGGTGGTTTCGATTCCGGCGTGCAGCGCCGTCCCCGTCTGTTTCGCCCCCGCCGCCCCTGCCCGGCCCGTCCCCGGGGCTCCGCCCCGGAGCCCCGCCGAGGGGCTGTGCCCGCTGGACCCCCGCATCAAAGGGCTCGTCCTCGGACGCCGGACGGGCCGAACCGCACACCCTGGGCGTCGGCCTTCGCGTGCGGGCTCGCACCTTCGGCCCGTCCGGCCGATGCGGACCTCACCCTTCCGCGCAGGCTCCCTCGGCCGCGGAAAGGTCCACGCACGGCCCCTTGCGCCACCACTCCGGCAGCATCGCGATCGCCTCGTCCCCCAGCGGGTTCACCCCGGGGCCCGCCGCCAGGGAGTGCGCCACCAGGACGTGCAGGCACTTCACCCGGTCCGGCATGCCCCCCGCGCTCGGGAACCCGGCGAGCACCTCGATGGCGTCGCGGCGCGCGATGTAGTCCTCGTGGGCGGCCCGGTACGCGGCGGCCAGCTCGGGGTCGGTGGCGAGACGCTCCGTCATCTCCTTCATGACACCGTCCGCCTCCAGTGTGCCGATCGCGGAGGCCGCGCGCGGACACGTCAGGTAGTACGTCGTCGGGAACGGCGTCCCGTCGGGAAGCCGGGGCGCCGTCTCCACCACGTCCGGCTCACCGCAGGGGCAGCGGTGCGCGATCGCGCGCAGCCCGCGCGGCGGGCGGCCGAGCTGCTGCTTGAAGGCCTCGACGTCCGCGTCGGTCGGCTCGGTCCGCGGGGTGGGCGGCGGGGGCGTTTCCATGCCTGTGCTCAAGTCACTTTCTCTGTCGTCTCACCGGCCCGTGCCGGCTCCGGTTGTCAGCTCACCGGTCGGAGCGGTCGGACTTGTCGACGCCGTCCCAGACATTGGCGTACCAGGGGCGGGCGTCCGCCCCCCGGTTCGTCCGCGACTGCTTCACCGCGTCCGGGTCGATCACGACGTATCCGGTCTCACCCGGCATCACATAGTGCAGCCGTTCCCGGATCCGCTGCTCCGCGTACGCGTCGTCCTGCCAGCGCGCCTTCAGGTCGCGCAGCTGTTCGACGCGGGCGCGGGCCCGCTCCTGTTGCCGCTGCAGATCGGCGATCGCGGCGCGCTGGGACACGTACTGCCTTATGGGATAGGCGAGGGCCACGATCAGCGAGCAGACGACGAGCGCCAGCAGCGCCGCCCGGCCCGTCAACCGCGAGCGCCGGGCCTGACGCTTGGTCTGGGAGCGGTAGACCCGGGCCGCCGTCTGCTCGCCGAGCAGCCGCAGCCGGGTCGCGGTGGAGAACCGGTCCCGGTCCTTCACGGCCATGTCCCCGCCTCCCCTTCACACGTGCGGACGTCCCCGCACACGGTACGGGACCGGGTACGGGGACGTACGTGCGACTGGCTAAGCCTTAACCCTGCCGGGGTCAGCCCTTGAAGCGCGGGAAGGCCGAGCGGCCCGCGTACACCGCGGCGTCGTCGAGGATCTCCTCGATGCGCAGCAGCTGGTTGTACTTGGCGACGCGGTCCGAGCGGGCCGGGGCGCCGGTCTTGATCTGACCGCAGTTCACGGCGACCGCGAGGTCGGCGATGGTGACGTCCTCGGTCTCGCCGGAGCGGTGGGACATCATGCACTTGAAGCCGTTGCGCTGCGCCATCTCGACGGCGTCCAGGGTCTCGGTCAGCGAACCGATCTGGTTGACCTTGACGAGCAGGGCGTTGGCGGAGCCCTCCTCGATGCCGCGGGCCAGGCGCTCCGGGTTGGTGACGAAGAGGTCGTCGCCGACGATCTGGACCTTGTCGCCCAGCTTGTCGGTGATGACCTTCCAGCCGGCCCAGTCGTCCTCGTACAGCGGGTCCTCGATGGAGATGAGCGGGTACGCGGAGACGAGCTCCTCGTAGTACTCGGTCATCTCGGCGGCCGAGCGGGACTTGCCCTCGAACTCGTACTTGCCGTCCTTGTAGAACTCGGACGCGGCGACGTCGAGGGCGAGCGCGATCTGCTCACCGGGGACGTAACCGGCCTGCTTGATGGCCTCGAGGATGAGGTCGAGCGCGGCGCGGTTCGACTCCAGGTTCGGGGCGAAGCCGCCCTCGTCGCCGAGGCCGGTGGACAGGCCCTTGGACTTCAGGACGGACTTGAGGGTGTGGTAGACCTCGGCGCCCCAGCGCAGCGCCTCGGAGAAGGACTCCGCGCCGATCGGGGCGATCATGAACTCCTGGATGTCCACGTTCGAGTCGGCGTGCGAGCCGCCGTTCAGGATGTTCATCATCGGAACGGGCAGCAGGTGCGCGTTCGGGCCGCCCAGGTAGCGGAAGAGCGGGAGGTCGGACGCCTCGGAGGCGGCGTGCGCGACGGCCAGCGAGACGCCGAGGATGGCGTTGGCGCCCAGCGAGCCCTTGTTGTCGGTGGCGTCCAGGTCGAACATGGCCTGGTCGATCAGGCGCTGCTCGGTGGCGTCGTAGCCGACGAGCTCCGGGCCGATCTGCTCGATGACGGCGAGGACGGCCTTCTCGACACCCTTGCCGTGGTAACGGTTGGGGTCACCGTCACGGAGCTCGACGGCCTCGAAGGCACCCGTGGAGGCGCCGGACGGAACGGCGGCACGACCCGTGCTGCCGTCGTCGAGGCCGACCTCGACCTCGACCGTGGGGTTGCCTCGGGAGTCCAGGATTTCCCGGGCTACGACGACGTCGATGGACGGCACGAGCATCTCCTTCTGGGATGTGACGCGGGTACGCGGGCCCGCGGGGCCCGCACTGCACGGTGCCGCGTTCGGCTCCGCGGGATGAGCCTAACCGGCCCGGGGCGATCGGCCGGACGCTCGACCACCCCTTGAGCAGAACTGAGGGTAAATATTGTTCCCCTTCGAAACAAAAAGCCCCGCTCCGGTGCGTACGGGGGAAGACGCACCGGAGCGGGGAGCCCGTGGGGACGGGGGTGACCCTCTTCGGGTCTCCGCGTGGAGACCCTTCCTACGAGAGGACCGTCATCCGAGAGGACCGTCGTCTCAGCTGAGGTGGAGCTGCTGGCCCGGGTAGATGAAGTCCGCGTCGTCGACGATGTCCTTGTTCAGCTTGAACAGGTGCTGCCAGCCGCCCTTGACCTTCTTCTTCTCGGCGATCGAGCTGAGGCTGTCGCCCTTGACGACCTTGTACTCGCCGTCGCCCTTCTTGACCTTCTTGCCGGTCGGGGTGGAGACGGTCTTCCGGGCCGCGGGGCGCTCGGACGAACGGGAGGCGGCGGTGTCCGTGGAACGGGTGGCGGTGCTCTGCGCGCCGCTGGAGGTGGACGGCTTCGCGGGGGTGGCCGTACCACCGGTGTAGGCGGCGCCGGACAGGCCCGTGCCGCAGGTCGGCCAGGCACCCTTGCCCTGCGCGGCGAGGACCTTCTCGCCGATGGCGATCTGCTGCGACTTGGAGGCCTTGTCGGCGGTGGAGGCGTAGGCGGTGCCGCCGTACGCGGCCCACGTGGAGGCCGAGAACTGCAGGCCGCCGTAGTAGCCGTTGCCGGTGTTGATCGACCAGTTGCCGCCGGACTCGCACTGGGCGACGGAGTCCCATTCGGAGGCGGTGGCGGCGGAGGCGCTGCCGGCCGCCATCAGCGGAGCGGCGATGGCGACGCCGGTGACACCGGCGAGCGTGGCCACACGAGTGGCCTTGGACGGACGGCGGTGCTTGCCCTTGCTGGAAAACAGCATCGAGTGATCCCCTCACCGACGCCTGCGAGGTGAGCTGTCGGGTTCGGGCGGGTGAGTGCCCGGCCGTGCGCCGTCGGCGCACGTCTTCACCCCAAGCCGCTCCCGGTCAACTACCGGGCACGGCGCTTACCTTGGGTCCCCCGCTCCTGCCTACGGCGCTTGACGCGTCGACTGTTCCCGTACGGCCGCTGGCAGGATTCGGCGTTGCGACCGTCGGGGCCCGCTGTGGCGAGCGGTGATGACCGTAAGCAGTCGATCGACCGAATTTCAAAGACGATCAGGGCCTTTGAGATCCATCTCTCACTTGCTCCAAACCGGACATTACACAGCGAACCATGACGTGAACTCCCGCTACTTTTCGCCCGATTCGGCATCAACTGCAAGGCTCTGACCGGGGAGGATGAGGTCCGGGTCGACACCGACCGTCTTCTCATTCCCGGCGTAGAGCCCGGCCCATCCGCCGTCGAGGTCAAGGGCGTCGGCGATCGCCGAGAGGCTGTCTCCGGTGCGGACGACGTACGAGCCGTCGACGACGGCGCGGGAGGTGCCGGAGTCGCGCGAGGTGTGCCGGCCGGAGGAGTCGTCGCCGCGGCCGTCCACCGCGTCGTCGGTGGAGTTCTCGGCGGCACTGCCACCACGGTGGCGCCCGGCGCCGGTGGCCGCGCCCTCGGACGCCGCCGAAGCGTCGCCGTCCTGGCCCGAGTTGCCCGATTCGCCACCCTTCGCCGTCCGTGCGCCCTCGCTGTCCGCCTCCGGGTCGCTGACGGAGTCCCCGTCCGAGGAGGTGTCCGACTTCGTCCTGCTCTCGATCCCGTCCGAGGACGAATCGGACGAGGACGAGCCGGACGGCGAGAAGCCGATCCCCAGCGAGTCCGACAGGGAGCCGGACGAAGTGGATGAATCGGATGAACCAGATGAACTGGACGAGTCGCCGGCCACGCCCGTGTCGACCGAGACCTCGCCCGAGTGCTCGCTGAGCCCGGAGAGCGGGCCGCAGGTCGGCCAGGCGGCGAGACCCTGGTCGGCCAGGACCTTCTTGGCGATGGCTATCTGCTGCGACCGGCTGGCCTCGTCGGCGCTCGGCGCGTACATGCGGCCGTCGTATCTCTGCCAGTTCTCCTGGGTCAACCGCAGGCCGCCGTAGTGCCCGTTGCCGTCGTCGGCGCTCCACTGACCGCCGCTCTCGCACTCGGCGACCCGGTCCCATGTGGTGCCGTCGGCCGCGCTCGCGCTCGCGGCACCGAGCAGCGGGATGGCGATCGCCGATCCGGTCACTCCTGCCGCGACGATGAGGGCCGGAGCCTGACGGGGGCGACGATGGCGGCCGTTCCCGGAGAGCATGCGAGAGCCTTTCACGTGACAGCAGGTGACTACGCGGCTGATGAGCCGCGTTGATGGGTGAACGTAGCCTCACTCGATCACTTGTCACAAGTAGATACAGCGCAGATCACGTGAAGATCACAGAGTTGAGGGACCATCACTTTTTCGCGGCCGGACGTTCATACTTCGCGGCCACCACTCCGGCGCACCGCGACGGCCGCCTCTCCGGCACCGTACGACTGCCCCATCACTGCCGCCCGGGGGTGAACTCCACCGGAAGCGTGCGCAATCCGCGCATAATGAGTCCGCCGCGCCATCGCAAATCAGCCGAATCGCCCGCTAGTTGGAGGTCCGGCAGCCGGGTGAGGAGGGTGGCCAGCGCGGTCTGTCCCTCCAGCCGGGCGAGTGGCGCGCCGAGGCAGTAGTGGATGCCGTGGCCGTAGCCGAGGTGCTGGTTGTCACGGCGGGAGAGATCGAGCGTGTCGGGCTGTTCGAACCGGGCGGGGTCACGGTCCGCAGCCGCGAGGACGACGAGCACGGGGTCGCCGGCCGCGATGTCCTGTCCGCCGATGCGGACCGCCTCGGTCGCGAACCGCCACGTGGCCAGTTCCACCGGGCCGTCGTAGCGCAGGAGTTCCTCGACGCCCGTCTCCAGCAGGGCCCTCTCCCCGGCGGCGAGGGAGGTCTGCAGCCGCTCCCGCTGCCCGGGGTGGGTGAGGAGCGCGTACATGCCGTTGCCGATCAGGTTCACCGTCGTCTCGAACCCGGCGAAGAGCAGGATGAAGGCCATGGCGGCGGCCTCGTTCTCGGTGAGGTGCTCGCCGTGGTCGGAGGCGCGGATGAGACCCGAGATGAGGTCCTCGCCGGGCGCGGCCACATCGGGAAGGGCCTCACGCTTCTTGTGGATGAGCTCGCCCAGATAGCCGCGCATCTTCTTGACGGACCGCCCGACCCCGCCCCTCGGCCCGCCGCCGTGCCGGATCATCATCCCCGCCCAGTCCCGGAAGTCGTCCTGGTCCTCGCGGGGCACGCCCAGCAGGTCGCAGATGGCGTAGATGGGGAGCGGGAACGCGAACTCGTGGATCAGGTCGGCGGAGCCCCTCTCCTGGAACTGGTCGATGAGGTGGTCGGTGAGTTCCTGCACACGCGGCGCGAACTCGGCGACCCGCCGCGGGGTGAACGCCTTGCTGACGAGCCGCCGCAGCCGGGTGTGGTCCGGCGGGTCGATGTTGAGCAGATGGGTCATCAGCTCGGCCTTGCGCTCACCCGGGATGCCCGTCCTGCCCTTCGCGTGCGCGGGTTCGTCGTGGTGGGCCGGGTTCTTGCTGAGCCGCCCGTCCGCGAGCGCCCGCTTCGCGTCCGCGTACCGGGTGACCAGCCAGGCCTCCACCCCGCTGGGCAGTCGCGTCCGGTGCACGGGCGCGTGCTCCCGCAGCCAGGCGTACGCCGGGTAGGGATCGGTGGCGAACTCCCAGGTGAAGAGTTCGGGGGCGGGGCTGAGCGGCGGGGGCTGGTCGGTCACTCCCCGACGGTATCCGGCGGACGGATCAACGGTGTCCGCAGGGCGCGCGGGCCCGGACACGGTCTCCGCGCGGCCACCGCGCGGACTTCACCCCGGACTGTCCGTAAATCACCTGCCGTTTGACTCCGCGGCTCGACGACTCTCTACATTCGCGCCGTGGACCCCGAAATACTCAGATCCAGCTTCGCGGTCGTCGAGAGACGGGCCGAGTTCGCGGTCAAGTACTTCTACTCGCATCTCTTCCGGCACAACCCGGACCTGCGCGGGCTCTTCCCGCTGGACCACCCGGAGGACATGGAGCGGCAGCGGGACCGGTTGTTCGCGGCGCTCACGTATGTACTGGAACGACTGGAGGACCCGGCGCTGCCCGGGTACTTACGGGAACTGGGGCGCGATCACCGGAAGTACCTGGCCGAGCCGGAGCACTACGCGGCCGTGGGGGCGAGTCTCGTCGCGGCGTTCGCCGTCGTCGCGGGGTCGGCGTGGAACGCGGAGGCGGAGAAGGCCTGGGGCGAGGCCTACGGGGCGATCACGAACGTCATGCTGCAGGGCGCCTGGGAGGCACAGCACGCGGGTGAACCGTCCTGGTGGGACGCCGAGGTCGTGTCCCGGGCGCGGCACGGCGACGACCTCGTCGTCCTGACCCTGCGGCCGCACCGGCGGCTCCGCTACTTTCCCGGCCAGTACGTCAGCGTCAACGTCCCTCATCTGCCGGGCATCTGGCGGCCGTACTCCATCGGCAACGCGCCCCGGGCCGACCTCACCCTCGATCTGCACGTCAGCCGGGTGGAGAACGGGGTGCTCTCCACCGCCCTCGTGCGGCAGACCCGGGAGGGCGACGTCCTGCGGCTCGGCTCGCCCGGCGGCGGGCTGATCCTGCGGACTCCGGTGGAACGGCCGCTGACCTTCATCGCGGCCGGCACCGGGTGGGCGCCGGTGAAGGCACTGCTGCAGCAGCTCGACCCCACGCACGAGGCCCGGCTGTTCGTCGTCGCCCGTGACACCTCGTACCTCTACGACCGGTCGGCCGTGGAACACCTGCAGGCCCGGCTGCCCCGGCTGGGCGTCACCTTCATCACCCCGGCGCCCGGCCGTCCCAGGACCCAGGCGACCGAGCGGCTGCTGACCGCGCTGGGCAACCGGGCAGGCTGGGCCCGGCACGACGTCTATCTGACCGGTCCGCCCCAGCTCGTCGAGGAGGTCGGCGAGGCCCTTCCCACGCTCGGCACCCCGCCCGACCGGCTCTTCCGCGACCTCCTGCCGCCCACCGCGGAGGCGCGCGGCCGACCGCTGGGCGCGGCGGAGTGGCTGCTCGACCGGCCCCGGCCGAACTGGCACAGCCCGTCGGCCCGCGCACCGGAGGCGTGATCCCGGGGCCGGGGCGCGCCCCGGCCTCAGCCGTCGAGCGCCGGTGAACCCTCCCGCGCGCGGATCGCGTCCCGGTACGCCCGCGCCGCCGCGCGCAGTGCCGCCTCCGGGTCCACCCCCTCGGCCTCGGCCCGCGCGGCCACGGCCAGCAGTTCGTACCCGACGCCCTCGCCTCGCGGCAGTTCGACCTCGAGTCCCGCCGTGCGCGCCCGTGAGGCGAGCTTGGCCGCGAGTGCCAGGCCGGGCTGGCCCAGCGGTATCCCCTCCGTGACGGACGTCCGGCGCTTCTCCTCGGCCTTCGTGCGCAGCCAGTGCTCCTTGACCTCTTCGGGGGTCGTGGCCGTCTCGTCGCCGAAGACGTGCGGGTGGCGGTGGATCAGCTTGGTGACGATGCCGGCCGCCACGTCGTCGATCGAGAAGGGCTCGGCCCCGTCCTCCGGGCGGCCCTCCTCCGCGATCCTGGAGTGGAAGACCACCTGGAGCAGGACGTCGCCGAGCTCCTCCCTGAGCTCGTCCCGGTCCCCCTCCTCGATCGCCTCGACCAGTTCGTACGCCTCCTCGATCCCGTACTTCGCGAGGCCCTCGTGGGTCTGGCGGGACGACCAGGGGCACTCGACGCGGATGCGGTCCATGACCTGGACGAGGTCGAGGAGACGGGCGCCCGGCAGGTCGTACGACGCGGGGAGCAGCTCCAGCTCCGGCATGTGGACCCGGCCGGAGCCGGCCAGCCGGGCCAGTCCGTCGGTGAGGCGCGGCTCGCCCTCGCCGGTGGCCACGACCACCACCGTGCGCCCGCCGGCACAGGCGTCCACCAGCTCCTGCGCGCCCGGCGAGGTCTCGTCCACGGCGATGCCGGCCTCCCGCAGATAGGGCAGCTGCGGATGCGCGCCGTCCGCGCAGAGCACCTGGTCGGCGCCGCGCAGCGTCTGCCAGGCGGGCCAGGACAGCAGTCCGGGCGCGACGCGGTGGCTGGTGGTGAGCAGGACGATACGGCCGGGGGCGGCGGGGCCGGCCTGGGCGGTTGCGTCGGAGCTGGTTGCGTTCACCCCTCGAACGTAACCCACACCCCCGACACGCCTGGAGTTGTCCACAGGATCGACGGGACCGGGTGGCCACCCGGGTTCGCCGCGCTCCGCATCACTCCAGGCCCGCCCCTCGCGCGCCGTGCCCCGGTGCCGCCGACGGCCGTATCCGGCCGTCCTGCCCCGACTGCCCGGCGCCGACCTTTCGACCGGGTTTCCACCCCTGCCGCCGGGTCGGGCCCTTACTGCCAGGTCCGGCCCTTACTGCCGGGTCCGGCCCGTGCCGCTGGAGTTCCCGCCCTTACGCCGACTGCGGGGTTTCCGCCTGCGTGACCTCCCGCAGCCACGGTGTCTTCGCGTCGACGCGGCCGCTCTTCTCCACGTCCCAGGCGCCGTAGCGCGGGTTCAGGTCGATGCGCAGTTCCTTGGATGCCTGGGACATGGCCTTCCAGAACGTGGCCTTGCCTTCGGCGGTGTTCATGTCGGCGCCGAGCGAGGCCGCGACCTTCTGGGCCTCGATCTCGGTGCGGAGGTTCTCGTCGAGGCGCGCGGGCGCCACGCCGTACTGCTGCAGCCAGACCGTCTCCAGTCCGTGCGCGCCGCCCGCCTGCTGTTCCAGGGACGCCCGCAGCTGCTGGACGTCCCTGCGGGTGACGCTGACGCGCGCGTCCTTCGCCGCCCGGTCGAGGACGTGGTCGAGGACCATGCTGTGCAGGGTGTCGCGGGTGAGGCCGCCGCTCTTGGCGATGGCCTGCGCGTACTGGGTCTCGTCCTTGATGACGGCCCGCTGGGCCGACCGCACCTCGTTCACCCGGCCCTCCAGTTGGGCGACGGTGATCCGCTGGCCGCCGACGACGGCCGCGGCGCCTGGATGCGCCTGGCTGCCGCACGCGGTGAGCAGCGGGGCCGCGGCGACGATCGCTGCGGAGAGGACGAACGCGGTGCGACGGCGGCGGTGCAAGGAAACCTCCCGAGGAGATTGTGCGACGGTGCACAAAGTCTTGCGATGATCGATGTTAGGCAGTGGCCCGGCTCTCGGCCAGCCATTCGACCAACGATTCGCGGAGAGTTCGGGTACCACCGCGCACCCGTGCGGTACGTGCCACCCGCCCAGGACCCCGCCGCGCCGTCAACCGCGCGCGGCGACCTCTCGCTCCACCGCGTCCGCGACCTCGGCGCGCAGCCCGTCGCCGGGGCGCGCGAAGGTGATGTTGCCGGACCCCTTGCCGCTGTCGGCGTTCTGGTCGCTCCCGGAGTCCTCCGAGCCGCTCCCGCTGTCGCCGACGAGGACGAAGTCCACCGTCCGGTGCAGGGGTGCGGCCTGCTCGGCGGCCTCGGCCTGGGGGCCGCCGGCCGCGAGCACCAGGTCGCAGGAGCGCTGGAGCAGGCCCCTGAGGGAGGACCGCGCGTCGGCCGCGGACTGCTCCCCGGTCACCGGTACGTGGCTGACGAGCACGTGGGTTTCGAGGGACGCGTCCCTCATGCCCTCCCAGACCTGGGCCGCCGTGGTCCCGGCGGTGATCCCGTCCTCGCCGGTGAGCAGACAGGCGTCGACGTCCTTGGAGGACCGGGCCCTGGTGTCGGGGAGCCGCCACGCGGTCTCGGTACGGGAGAGGAGGTACCCGGTGACGGCGACGGCGGCCACCACGACCACGGCGCCCGCCAGCAGGGCGATGGTGCGCCCGCCGAGTTCCTCCAGCCACAGCCGCGCGGACCGGACGGCCCTGGTGAGCCATGACCACGGTGTGGCGCCGGGTACCGCCTCCGCGCGCCGCGCCGGCGGTACCTGCCTGACCCGCTTGACCACTGGTTGTCCCGTGCTCTCTGTCGTGCCCGCCGCCGCCGGCCGCCCGCTGCCGTCCGTCGCCTGTCGTGGCGTGGCTACGGACGGACCGGCCGGCGCGGCCGGACCATCCAGGCAGGGGTACCGAGGCGGCCACCATCGGCACCGGGATCAGCGGAACCGGCGAGCTCAGCCGGTGATGGCCACCGGCGCGTCCCACGCGTCCCGGTCCACCGTGATGGTGTAACCGCCGATCGTTTCCTTACTGTTGACCATGTACTGGTGGGCGCGGCTGTGGTTGGTCCACCGGTCGGCGGCGAACGGCCAGTCGGCCGTCGTGGTGTTCTGCTTGTCCCACAGGGCGTACCAGAGGTTGCCCGGCAGGTTCGTGCGGTCGGTGGCGTCGGCGACGGCCTTCGCGCTGGAGCTGCGGAAGCCGTAGAAGCCCGCGCGGTACGTCTTGGCGTTGAGCGTCTTGTCGAAGGCCCGTATGTACGTCAGCGTGGCGGTGTTGCACGACTTGTTCGTGATGTCGTACGACTCCATGTCCAGATAGATCGGGCTGCCCGCCTTCATCCCCAGCGCGGCCGCCTTGGCCACCGCGTCCGCGCCGTCGCCGGCGCCGAGCGAGGCGGCGTTGGAGGAGGTGAGCTTCTCCGGGTTGGAGCCCGTCTGGCACGAGGGCTGCGCGCCGACGTACAGCGGGATGAGCTTCCAGCCCAGCGTGCTGACCGACTTCACCCAGGACGCGGTGAGGTTGGGCTGGCCGCAGCCGCGGTTCTTGCCGCCGATGTACACGGCGGCCGCGCCGTAGAAGCCGGTGTGCCAGGCCTTCATCGCGGTCAGGGAGGGCGCGGCGCAGGTGTCGAACGCGCGGCCGGTGAAGGTCTTCTGGGCGGGCCAGGTGGTCGCCGCCATCGACGTCTGCGCCGCGATCCCGGCTCCCGCGACCACGGCTGCACCCGCCGTCGCCCAGGCGATGTAACGGCCCTTCTTGGACATCCGATGGCTGGACATCCCCACCCCGATTCGTGACACGCGCGGATCGCGCCACGCGTGAACGCGCGCGATCTGCGGACAGTTGAGAACAGCGAAGAGAGCCCCTGAGTCGGCGCCCGTCCCCGGCACACCGGCGAACGGTGTCCGGCCCCCGGCGCGCGGGGCGGATCGCACTTTAACCGACGCCACCCCCTCAACCGGGAAACCCCTGATCTCGATCGCCGCAAGATTCCCTCAAGTCACAGCAAGGGGCGCCGAGTCGACGGCACCCCCGGCCCGGCACCCCTCCCACCGCGGATCTTTGGCACACGCATACCTGTTGATGACCTGTACCTGACCTATGCGTGACTTGTGCATGGCCTGCCCGCCCCTACAGTCCGCTCGGCTGTATCGCCCCACTTCACAGAGGACTCAGAGATCCCCATGCGTCACTCGTTCCCGTACCGTCCCGCCAGAACGCTGCTCGCCGTCGCGGTGCTCCCGCTGGCCCTGGCGGCCTGTTCCTCCGGAACCTCCGGCACCTCGGACCACCCCTCCTCCGCCCCGACGAAGGCGGCCAAGGACCCCGACGCCGGTCTGCTGACGGGCGCCCGGCTCAAGAAGGCGCTGGCGCCCGCGTCCTTCTTCGCCTCCGGTTTCGCGGTCGACCCCGACGGCGCACGGGACTCCGGGGCGGCGTACACCGCGCCGTCCGCGTCCGCCGCGGCGAAGCCGGACTGCTCCCTGCTCGGCGGCACCAGCTGGATAGCCGTCACCGGCGTCTCCGGGGTGTCCTTCGCGCAGAACGACTACGTCAGCAAGGCCACGTCCGAGGACATCGCCCAGGAGATCGACACCTTCCGCGGCGCGACCGCGGCCGAGGTGCTGAAGGGCCTGGAGAAGACCACCGCCGCCTGCGCGACCTTCACCGACACGCAGACCCACAGCCAGGTGAAGGTCACCGGTGCGGCCACCCCCGGTCTGGGCGACACCGCGTACACCCTCACCCTGACCGACAGCGCCTGGCAGAACGGCACGACTCTGCTCGCCGTGCGCTCCGGAACCGACGTCGTCAGCGTCCTGTCCACCGACGGGCACGACAACGGCGCGGCCACGGCCGCGAAGCTCGCCGCGCGGATCGTCACGTCTCTGCGGGCCGAACACCAGCGCGCATGACCTCCAGAATGGGAACATGACGGCTCGGAGGGTGTCCCCGGAGTGTCTTGGGGCGGCTCCGGGGAGTCTCGGGGGGCTTGACGGTGAGCATGGACAAACGCCTGGAGGCCGGCTGGATCCAGCGGATCGCGTGGTCGGTGCTGGCCGTGGGGTCGCTGGGTCTGCTGGTCTGGGTGCCGTTCCTGTACGTGGCGATCCGCCGCGGCCGGGTCTCGGACTGGGGCGCCTTCGCCGCGTTCCTGCTGTACGAACTGGTGACGCTGCCGTGGGCGACCACCCCGCAGAGCGACTCGGGTGATCCCATCCTCGGCGTGGTCGCACTGGTCAGCATCGGCATGGCCGTGGGCATGCTGCTGTTCGCGGTGTTCGACAAGCGGCAGCCGAAGTACGGCACGGTCGGCCGGGGTCCGGTGCCGGGCCGGATGCAAGGACCCGTACAGGGCCCGGCGCAGGGGCAGGTCCACGGGCAGGGCGGCCCGGTACAGGGCGGCCCGGTACAGGGCAACCCGTACCTGCGCTAGTGCCGCGGCGGGACGGGCAACGGCGGTCGAGTGCCGCTGCCCGCCCGGTCGGCCGCCGGCCCCGCCCGTCGCATCAGCCGCGCCGGGTGCGCCGCAGGACCCGTACGGCGGGCCAGGCCAGCAGTGCGCCGACGCCCCAGAGGAAGACGGTGAGCGCCGCCCATTCACCGATGCTGGACTCCGGGTCCGAGAAGCCGAAGACGGTGTAGGCGAGCGCCAACAGGGACCACAGTCCCGCGAGGACACCGAAGATGACGAGCAGCGCGCTCTGGCCGCCGGTACGCCGTGCCGGCGCCGCCTTCGCCGGCGAACCGGCCCCCTCGCCCCCGCCCGTCTCCGGTAGCGGCCGCCGCTGCCGGGGCGGCAGCCGGACCACCGCGCTCGGGTGCACCGCGGCGTCGATGGTCGCCATCGTGTGCGCGTCGATGCCGTTGAGCCCCGGCTCCACCTCCACGGACAGACCGTCGTGGCCGATGAGTCTGCGCCCGCCGTCGGGCCAGTTCAGTACCGCCGCGCACGCGCGGTAGAGCACGGTGGCCGTCTGGTCCCCCGCCGTCACGCTGACGCCCTCGCTCCCGACGATCAGCGAGGGACCGCCTCCGCGCCGAGGGGCGAACGTGGTCCCCGTGACCGCGTACGACGAGCCGGTCGGCGCCTGCGCGTACCCGGCCCAGTCGGCGCTGTGGCCCGCGGGCGCCTGCAGCAGGGCGGTCCCGGCGGCCTCCACCGCGACCCCGTACAGATGCTGCGGGGTGATCGCCCACAGCTCGGAGCGCAGTTCGTCGAACCCGCGCGGCGCCCGGTGGGCGAGGAGGTCCTCCGCAGCGCCGGGCAGCCGCCGTACCGCCGCGTCGGACGCGGTCAGCGTCGCGTCGGCGCGGGCGCGTACGGCGTCCAGGTCACCCTGCGCGATCCGGCCCGCCTGGAGCCCCGCGAGGACGTCCACGAAGCCGCCGAGCACCGCGTCCTGCTTCGCGGGCAGCGCGTCCGCGAAGGCGGTGACGACCGCGAAGCCGTCCCGTCGTGACGTGTAGTCGGTGGCGGCCGTGTAGGAGTAGCCGCCCTCCTGCCGCAGCGCCCGCGACAACTCCCGCTCCAGCACGCCCGCGTACAGCCGGGCGGCGGTGCTGTCGCCGACCACGCTGTCCAGCAGGACACCGCCCTTGCCGTCGGAGAAGTAGGCCGGGGCGGTGGGCAGGGCCGACGTGACGGCGGGCATCGGACGGCGGTGACCCGCGGGCAGCTTGAGCGAGAGCCCGGCCGGCAGGCGTTCCCCCGCGATCCACAGTACGGCGTTGTCCCGGGTGAACCAGGTCTGCGCCCAGTGCCGCAGGTCTTCCGGCCGCAGATCCCGTACGCCCCACTCCGGGTAGCTGACCAGCCCGTACCCCTGCGCTCCGTAGCGCCACAGCGGCAGTTGACCGGGCTCCCGGCGCGCCTCCTCGGTGCGCAGGATCTCCTTCTCGGTCTCCAGCCGCTCCATGGGCAGGTCGGTCAGGGAGGCGCACACCCCCTCCAGGTGGGCGACGATCTCGTGCTCGGCGCCCTCCGCGTGGAAGTGGGTGAACGCGCCCTTGGTCGCGCCGTTGAAGTGGTAGTCGGCCAAGCCCTGGCGGTGCAGGGCCAGGTGCTCGACGAGATGCGTGATCCCGGACCGGGCGAGCGTCTCGTCGGCGACACCGACCCGGAAGACCAGTCCGGCACGCATCGGCCCGGTGGCGTACGCGAAGAGGGTCGGTATGCCGTCGACCTCGGTGGGGTGGATGGCCTGACTCATCTGCTCAGCCTTTCGCGAGCGCGGCGGAACGGTGGCGGACGTACGCTTCCGCGGGCTCCCCGAAATAGGTCCAGGGGTACTCGGAGGCGAGGTTGCCCAGCGCGCGGAAGTGCGCGGCAGCGCGGGCGGTGTCGCCGATCAGCGAGAAGAGCGCCGCGAAGTGGCCCTGCACGGTGACCCAGCCGTACACCGGCCGGTAGTGCGGGTGCAGCACGGACCGTTCGGCGGCCTCGACGAGTTCGGAGTGGACGTGGGCCTGGCGCAGATACGCCGTCCGCTCCTGCCCGGCGGACAGATCGAGCCAGCGTTCCAGGTGCACCTCCGCCACCAGGCCGCCGCTGAGCGTCCCCTCGGGCGCGTTCAGCAGGCACTCACGGGCGAACCCGTGCGCCGCCTCCCAGCTTCCGCTCCACTTGGGGCACAACTGCTGGAGCAGCCCGCTCTGTCCGCTGTAGTGGTGCGGATGGTGGGCGGCCAGCCGGTCGTAGCGCCGCCGTGCCTCGTTCTGCCCGAGCTGCAACCCCCTGGCCGTCGTCAGTCGCGAGGCCCAGGCCGCGTCGTGCGCCGGATCCAGGGCGGTGGCCCGGATGAGCAGCTGCTCGGCCTGCCGCAGGTGCGCGCGCAGCCCCGCGAACTGCTCCCGGCTGACGTCCTTGGCACGCGCGCTGCTCCGGATCTCCCAGCCCAGCATCACTTCGCGTGTCCCGAGCAGTGTCAGGGCCAGTACGTCGTGGGGCGCGGCGGCGACCATCTCGCGCAGCGGGTGTTCCACCCCGGGGATGTCGGCGATCACGCCGACGAGGAACGACCGGTTGACGTCCTGCGGGAGCCCGTCCGCGTACTGCCTGATCCCGGCCCAGTCCCGCGCGGCGACGGCCTGCCGCAGCCAGCCGGCCTCGGGAAAGGCCGAGGCGAGCTCGAAATCGGGAGGTGGGAGGGGTGGTGCTTCGGGTGACATGGCGCGGATCTTAAGCGAGCCCTGTGACAACGGGACAAGAGGATACCCGGTGCGGTAATTCCGCGGTGTGCACGGGACTTCGACAGGAATGGGTTCGAGAGGCGTAACTGCCCTTGCCTCACCGGCCCCCGGGGTACCTGAGGGCTACACACGTTCCCCGGGCGGCTATATACTCCGCCTGGCAAATCTGCCGTGCCGCGCTCGAATGCATCCCCGTTCGACAGCGCGCCCCCACGCACTCGCTCACTCGCCCGTCGGCATCGCCGTGCGTTCTTTTGCTCTGCCCTTGCGCTCCCTTTGCGCGGCCTTTTCCTTTCCCATTCTCCCCGAATACCAAGGAGCCCCCGTGTCTCTCAACGCACGCCGTCGACGCCAACTGCTGGAGGCCACCGGCCCCTTGCTGCTCCAGGGGGAACAGCTCGAACTCGCCACGCTGGCGGCGGTCGGCACGGTGTCCGTGCGCAAGCAGGTCCTGACCGCGGCGGTGGTCGGCGTACTCACCGCCGGAACGGTGACGGCCACGGTCAGACCGCGCCCGCTGTACCTCGCCCTGACCGATCAGCGCCTGCTGTTCTTCGACGGGAACAACGGCGGGAAGCCCGGCAAACTCCTGATGAACCTGCCCCGCCCCTATGTCTCCGTCGGCGCGACGAAGAAGGGCCTCCTCGGCCTCACCCTGATAACCCAACTGTCCGTAGCGGAACAGGAACAGTCCCTCAAGGTGACCTTCCCCGTCCAGCATCGCGCGGACGGCCATCAGTTCGTGTCACTTCTCCCCGTCACGCGCTGACACCCGGGCTCCCGTTCCGGCGAGGGGCGGCCGTCGAACCGATCACGCGACGGCCGCCTTTCCCCTGCCCCCGTCTCCCATGGGCGGCCCCGACTCACACCGAAGCGGTTTCCCACCCCTGCCGAACGGACCGCCGCCGAACGGATATCCACCCCACGCTTCCGCGTAACGACACGCGGGGAACAGCCCACGCCCACGGCCGGCCCCGCCAACTCGGCGGTCCGACAGCCGCCCTGCGCCCAACCCGGCCCACCCGCCACGGCCGACACCTCGCGTCACCCCGCTCGGTCGGCATCCCGCTCGGCCGGCACCTCACAAGGCGCCGTCACCGAACCCGTCACCGGACCGAGCGGCACGCAGGACCTTCGCGCTCAGGGCGCGGATCCGGGCGTGATCGGCAGGCGTCAGTGCCGAGGTGAGGGCGGCGACGCGCTCGTCCATCTCGGCGGTGCACCGGTCGGTGAGCTCCCGGCCGAGCGGGGTGAGCGCGACCAGGACGGCCCGTCCGTCATGGGGCGAGGGCTCCCGCCGCACCAGGCCGCGCTTCTCGGCGCGGGTGACCAGTCCGGTCATCGAGGACTTGTCCAGGCCCAGGTGGCGGGCGAGTTCGAGCATGCCGGGACGGCGGTCGCGCAGGATGCCCAGGAGCCGGGCCTGAATGAGGGAGAGGTCGTGCTCGGCCGCCATGCGCGCCAGCACGCCCTGGACCAGGAACGACAGTTGGACAAGGGCGTCCACGGTGCCCTGCGGTTCGTCGTCGGCCGGATCGTCCGTCACGGCCGGGGTGTGACTGGAGGTCATGGCGCCTTCCTCTGTTCGCCGCCATGCGGCTTGGTACGTAACCCAAACTACCTTGACTCGGTACGCGCCACAAACTATCGTCACGGTCGACAGGTAGTACGTGCCACAAACCACTCGTGCGCTCGTCCGGTCCCGGGAGGCCAGCCATGCATGCCGCCGTAGTCCACTCCTTCGACACCCCGCCGCGCTACGACACCGTCGACACCCCTCGCCCCGAAGGCGCCCACGAGGTCCTGGTGGACGTCCTGGCCGCCGGTCTCCACCCCCGCGTACGCTCCGGCGCCGACGGCACCCACTACACCTCCACCGACACCCTGCCCCTCGTCCCCGGCATCGACGGAGTCGGCCGCACCCCGCAGGGCGAACTGCTCTACTTCGTCGCCCCGGACACCGCCCTGGGCACCATGGCGGAGCACGCCGTCGTCGACCGCCGCCGTGCCCTCACGCTCCCGGACGGCACCGATCCGCTCGCGGTGGCCGCCGCGATGAACCCCGCGATGTCCTCCTGGGTCGCCCTGCGCCGCCGCGTCACCCTCCAACCCGACGCCAGGGTCCTGGTCCTGGGCGCGACCGGGAACGCCGGACAGCTCGCCGTCCAGATCGCCAAACACCTCGGCGCCGCCCATGTCGTGGCCGCCGGCCGCGACCCCGAACGCCTCGCCCTGCTGCCCGGCCTGGGCGCGGACGAGACGGTCTCCCTGCTGGGTGAGCCCAAGCAGGTCGCCGACGACCTCGGCCGGACCGCCGGCGACGCGGACGTCGTCATCGACTACCTGTGGGGCCCGGCCACCGAACAGGCCATGCCCGCACTGCTCTTGGCCCGCCCCGACCGCGCCAAGGCACTGGCCTGGATCCAGATCGGCTCGGTGGCCGGGGCGGAGATCACCCTGCCGTCGGCCCTGCTGCGTGCCGCGAACCTGAACCTCATGGGCAGCGGCCAGGGTTCGGTCACCACGGCCGGAATCCTCGCCGAACTCCCCTCCCTCGCACGGGAGATCACCTCCGGCACCCTGGCCGTCGCCCCTCTTCCCCTCCCGCTCTCCGAGGTCGAACGGGCCTGGACCGCCCCGACGGCCCCCGGCCGGCGCGTCGTGCTGACCCCGGGCGACTGACCGGCTTCCTGCCCAGTGTCATGAGCCGCCCAGACCGCCACCGCAGGCCGGGCACCGGTGGCCTCGGTCAGTGCCGGTCGGGGTCCGGCGGGCCCCGCACAAGCACCACGGCTCCCGCGGCCGGCGGCCGATGCCGACGGCCGCGTCCGCCCTACCGGTCCTGCTCAGCCGCCGCACTGCTGCAGCATCATCCGCTTGTCCGCGGCCGTCACCGGAAGGTCGTACTTCAGTGACACCTGGGCGAAGCGCACCACGTAGGAGCAGCGGATCTGCTTGTTCGGGGGCAGCCAGGTCGCGGGCCCCGAGTCGCTCTTCGCGCCGTTGGTCGGTCCGTCCACCGGGATCAGGTTGAGCGGGTCATTGGCGATGTCCTCCCGCTTGCCCTTCGTCCAGTGCGAGGCGCCCATCTGCCAGTCGTAGGACAACGGCATGACGTGGTCGATCTGGACCGTCGTGGCGCGGGACTTGGCCCACTCGATCGTCTTCCCCGTGTACGGGTCGTGCAGCGTCATGGACGTGATGATGCAGTCGGAGCCGGACCGGAAGCGGGCCTTCTCACCATCGCGCTTCAGGAGATCGTTCCGCGAGTCGCAGCCGTTGTGGGCGAAGGGGATGCCGCCGGGAGCCGAGTCCATCCAGGCGTAGCCGAACTCGTCCCTCTTGTACCCGGTCTTCGGTCCGCGTCCCTTCGTCGCCACCTTCCCGATCAGCGACCGCGCCTTCGCCTTGTCCGCCGTGGAGGTGATCACCGCCATCCCCGGCTTCGTCCCGTCCGGATTGTCCAGCGGGTTCACGGCCCGGCTGTTGCCCGCGGTCGGGACGGCGGAGCCGGAGGGGCCGGCGTCCGCGGGCGGAGCGATGTCCTTGCAGCCGGTGACCACCAATCCGGCGGCCACGACTGCGGCGGACGCCAGGAGGACACGCCGCCCTCCGCCGCTGTACCTCATGCGCCTCTCAGCAGGCATGGCGCACCGCCCCCTGGACGAGCCGAGAGAACTCCGCGCCGAGCGCGGCGCCACCGGCCGCGGTCCCCTTCGGTTCCGCGGCGCCACCCATGCCCTCCTGGCAGCCTCTGGTTCCGGCACCCACGGTGAACACCGTCAGCGCGGCCATGGCCGCTCCACCCCTCAGACGCACCACGACGCCCCTCCCCTTGCCTCCCCGGATCCGCCCCGTGCGGGCGCATCTCCCCTGGTGCCCACGGTAGCGGCCGGTATGCCATGGTCATACCAACCTTCAACGGGCAATAGGCGCACGCCGGGCGTATCGTCGGAGGTGACCCACCTCCGGAGGGAGTTCCTGGATGGGTATCTTCGACAGGTTCAAGGACCACGCGAAGTCCAAGGGCAAGGACATGTCCGACACCGCGGAACGGGACGTCAACGAGAAGACGGGCAACAAGTACACCGGCCAGGTCGACGACGCCCAGCAGCGGATCGAGGGCGCGACGGGTCTGGAGGGTGGCCGTCCCGGCCGCCCTGACCGGCCCGACCAGCGGTAGCCCTCGCCGGGCCGTTGCCCCTCGGACACGCGGAAGCGTGACTCACCCGTACGCGCCGCGTCGTCCACCGCCCGACCGTGACACCCAGCCGTCCGCGACGGACAACTCCCGCGGACGGCTTCTCCTTTGCCCCGCGTCACCACGCCTCGTGCCACGCGGGCACTCGCGCGTCACACCCGCCCGATCCCCAGGGTCGACGCCGAGGGCAACAGCCCCGAGCCCAGGACCGCGACCCAGAACTCGCCGAGCAGTTCGACGAGGCGGGCGCGGTCGACTGCGGACAGCGCCCCCCAAGGGGCGGCGGCGAGTTCGTCCGTGCGTCGCTCGACCTCCGCGCGGAGGTCACGTCCCGCGGGGGTGACGGCACCGGATTCCGTCACCAGGCCGCGTGCGACCAGCCGTTCCCGTGCGGCGCTCCACTCCTCGGCACTCCAGCCTCGGCTCTCGAAGCGCCGCACGGAGGCCGCCCCGACCGCCGCGAACGAGACCAGGGCCTCGACGGGGTCGAGTCCGGCGACGAGGAGCGCCGCGAGGTGCCCGTCGCCACGGTGTTCGCGCAGGATCGTCGCCGCGTGCCACAACTGGAGGTGCGGGGCCTTCGGCCACGGCAGCTCCGCGTTGGCGGCGGCCAGGGGACGGCCAGCGGTGTTCGCGGCCCTGCTCCTCGGCCACAACCTGGACGGCACGGTCGGCGACCAGGACCCCGAGGAGGTCTTCCGCGCCCTGACGGGAATGCTGTTCACCGAGCCACCGGCGTGACCCCGGGGCACCGGCCCCACGACAGGGGGCCGGCCGCCACCGGTCCCCTGCGCGGCGCCGGCACCTCGCCGGCACCTCGCCGCCACCCGGGAACCGCCACCCGGGACCCGGGACCCGGGACCCGCCTCTACGATCCCAGGATCGTCGCCAGGAACTCCCCGGTCCACCCCAGCAACTCCCGCCCGACCAGCGGCTTCCCGCCCACCTTCGCGGTCTTCGGGCGGGGCACCAGCAGCTGGTGGGCGGCCGGCTTGATGACCGTGCCCGGGTAGAGCCGCTGGAGGCGCAACTCCTGCGACTCCCGCAACTCCGCCGGTGCGAAACGGATGTTGGTGCCCTGGAGCACGACCTCGCCGACCCCGCACGCCCGCGCGAGCATCCGCAGCCCGGCGACCAGCAGGAGGTTCTCCACCGGCTCGGGCAACTTGCCGTAGCGGTCGACGAGTTCCTCCCGTACGGCCTTCACGTCCTCCTCCGTGTTGGCGGAGGCGATGGCGCGGTAGGCCTGCAGGCGCAGCCGCTCGCCCGGCGCGTAGTCGTGCGGGACGTGCGCGTCGACCGGCAGCTCGATCTTGACCTCCAGCGGCGGCTCCTCCTCCACACCGCCCTCCAGCTGCGCGCGGTAGTCGGCGACCGCCTCGCCGACCATGCGTACGTACAGGTCGAAGCCGACGCCCGCGATGTGGCCGGACTGCTCGCCGCCGAGCAGGTTTCCGGCGCCGCGGATCTCCAGGTCCTTCATCGCCACGTACATACCCGCGCCCATCTCGGTGTGCTGGGCGATGGTCGCGAGCCGCTCGTGCGCCGTCTCCGTGAGGGGCTTCTCCGGCGGGTAGAGGAAGTACGCGTAGCCGCGCTCCCGGCCTCGTCCGACCCGGCCGCGCAGCTGGTGCAGCTGCGAGAGGCCGAAGTTGTCGCCGCGCTCCACGATCAGTGTGTTCGCGTTGGAGATGTCGATGCCGGACTCGACGATCGTCGTCGAGACGAGCACGTCGAACCGCTTCTCCCAGAAGTCGACGACGACCTGCTCCAGGGCCTGTTCCGACATCTGGCCGTGGGCCGTCGCGATGCGCGCCTCGGGGACGATCTCCCGCAGCCTGGCGGCCGCGCGGTCGATGGACTCGACGCGGTTGTGGATGTAGAAGACCTGGCCCTCGCGCAGCAGTTCGCGCCGGATGGCGGCGCCGATCTGCTTCTCCTCGTAGGGGCCGACGAAGGTGAGCACCGGGTGCCGCTCCTCCGGCGGGGTGGTGATCGTGGACATCTCGCGGATGCCCGTGACCGCCATCTCCAGGGTGCGCGGGATCGGGGTCGCGGACATCGTCAGGACGTCGACGTTGGCGCGCAGCTTCTTCAGCTGCTCCTTGTGCTCGACGCCGAACCGCTGCTCCTCGTCGACGATGACCAGGCCCAGGTCCTTGAACTTCGTCTCCGCGGAGAACAGGCGGTGGGTGCCGATGACGACGTCCACCGAGCCCTCGCGCAGCCCCTCCAGGACCGCCTTCGCCTCCGTGTCCGTCTGGAAGCGCGACAGCGCCCGGACGTTCACGGGGAACTGGGAGTAGCGCTCGCCGAACGTGCCGAAGTGCTGCTGCACGAGAAGCGTCGTCGGTACGAGCACGGCGACCTGTTTGCCGTCCTGCACCGCCTTGAACGCCGCGCGGACGGCGATCTCCGTCTTGCCGTATCCCACGTCGCCGCAGACCAGGCGGTCCATCGGGACCGTCTTCTCCATGTCCTCCTTGACCTCGGCGATGGTCGTGAGCTGGTCGGGGGTCTCCGCGTACGGGAAGGCGTCCTCCAGCTCGCGCTGCCAGGGCGTGTCGGCGCCGAAGGCGTGTCCCGGGGCCGCCATGCGCGCGCTGTACAGCTTGATCAGGTCCGCGGCGATCTCCTTGACCGCCTTCTTGGCACGGGCCTTGGTCTTCGTCCAGTCGGCGCCGCCGAGGCGGTGCATGGTCGGTGCCTCGCCTCCGACGTACTTGGTGATCTGCTCCAGCTGGTCGGTCGGGATGTAGAGGCGGTCGCCGGGCTGGCCGCGCTTGGCCGGCGCGTACTCCACGACCAGGTACTCGCGGGTCGCGCCCTGCACCGTCCGCTGGACCATCTCGATGTAGCGGCCGACACCGTGCTGCTCGTGCACGATGTAGTCGCCGGCTTCGAGGGTCAGCGGGTCGATGGTCTTGCGGCGGCGGGCGGGCATGCGCGCGCCGTCCTTGCCGGCCGCCTTCTGGCCGGAGAGATCGGTCTCGGTGAGGACGGCGAGCTTGAGCGTGGGGTCCACGAAGCCGTAGTCGATCGAGCCGCAGGAGACGTGCACGACGGACGGCGCGATGTCCGCCAGGTCGGTTTCGAGGCGGGCCGCGATGCCCTCGCCGCCGAGCACCTCGACGGTACGGGCGGCGGGGCCGTGCGCCTCGGTGACGTACACCGTGCGCCAGCCCTCGGCGAGCCAGCCCTTGGTGTCGGCGAGCGCGCGGGCGGTGTCGCCGCGATAGGTCTCGGGGGCGTGCATGCCGAGTTTGAGGGTCTCCGCGTCGCCCGCGCCGGAGCCCTCGGTGAACGACTCGTCGGCCGCGAACGGCGACACCGACCACCACATCATGCCCAGCTCGCGCGCCCGGTCCCGGACGTACGCGATGGACCGCAGGGAGGCCGCGTCCACGTCGATGGGGGCCTCGCCGCCGCCGGCGGTCGCCGCCCAGGACGCCTGCAGGAACTCCTGCGAGGTCGCCACCAGGTCCGCGGCCCGGGTCCGTACCCGCTCGGGGTCGCACACGACGGCCATGGAGCCCTTGGGCAGCACGTCGAGCAGCAGCTCCATGTCGTCGACCAGGACCGGGGCCAGCGACTCCATGCCCTCCACGGCGATGCCCTCGGCGATCTTGCCGAGCAGCTCGCCCAGCTCGGGGTGGGCCTCGGCCAGCCGGGCGGCCCGCTCCCGTACGTCGTCGGTGAGCAGCAGTTCCCGGCAGGGCGGTGCCCACAGCCCGTGCTCGGCGACCTCCAGGGAGCGCTGGTCGGCGACCTTGAAGTAGCGGATCTCCTCGACGTCGTCGCCCCAGAACTCCACCCGGAGCGGGTGCTCCTCGGTGGGCGGGAAGACATCGAGGATGCCGCCGCGGACCGCGAACTCGCCACGCCTCTCGACCAGTTCGACCCGGGCGTACGCGGCTGCCGCGAGCGCTTCGACGATGCCGCCGAGGTCGGCACTCTGGCCGGTGCGCAGCGCCACCGGCTCCAGATCGCCGAGGCCCTTGACCTGCGGCTGGAGCACGGATCGGATGGGGGCGACGACGACGGAGACCGGGCCGGTCTCGGGGTCGTCGGGGCGCGGGTGGGCGAGGCGACGCAGGACGGCGAGACGGCGGCCGACGGTGTCGGAGCGGGGGGAGAGCCGCTCATGGGGAAGCGTCTCCCACGAGGGGTACTCCGCGACCGTGTCGGCGGGCAGGAGCGACCTCAGCGCCGCGGCCAGGTCCTCGGCCTCCCGTCCCGTGGCCGTGACCGCCAGTACGGTGCGGCCTGCCTCGCGGGCGAGCGCGGCCACCGCGAAGGGGCGGGCGGCGGGCGGGCCCACCAGGTCGACATGCATCCGGACCTCGCCGGTCGCGGCCTTCACCGCTTCCGCGAGAGCGGCGTCCTTGACGACGGCGTCGAGCAGACCGTGCAGGCTCATGAAGGGCTTCCATCCGGAGAGTGGGCAACGCGAAGGGCCCGACACGTCGCTACGGGCCGGGGATCTCCAGCCTACGACGGCGCGCTCCCTCACGCCGGGCCTGTGGACAACGCCCACGCCGGGCACCCGGCAGCGCGACGGGCCCGGCCGGGGAGGTGATCACCTCCCCGGCCGGGCCCGTTCCCCCGCGACCCCCGTGCGCGGCGGCCATGAGATCACCCGCGGTCACCCTCGGTCACTCTCGATCGACAGGCGGTCCCGAGTCGATCGTCCGTCGGTCGCAAGCCGTCTTCGGTCGGTCTTCGGTCGGTCTTCGGTCGTCGTCAGCCGGCCGTCAGTCGGTCGCGATCGCGTTCAGCACGTTCATCCGGCCTGCCCGGAACGCCGGGATCAGGGCGGCGAACAGGCCCACGAACGCCGAGCCGATGAAGACCGCGATGATGGTGCCCCAGGGGATCTCCAGAACCTTCAGGCCCTCCAGGGCCAGCAGCTTCTGGGCCGTCGCTCCCCAGGCCATGCCCAGGCCGAGGCCCAGCAGGGCTCCGAAGAGGGCGATGACGACCGACTCCAGGCGGATCATGCGGCGCAGCTGGCGGCGGGAGAGACCGATGGCCCGCATCAGGCCGATCTCGCGCGTCCGCTCCACCACCGACAGGGCCAGCGTGTTGACCACGCCGAGGACCGCCACGACGATCGCGAGGGCGAGCAGGCCGTAGACCATGTTCAGGAGCTGGCCGATCTGGTCCTTCAGTTCCTGCTTGTAGTCGGTCTGGTCACGGACCTCGTACTGCGGGTAGCCGGCCAGCGACTTCTTGAGGGCCGCGTAGGCGGTCTTCTCCTGGCCGTCCTTGGCGGTGGCGAACATGATCTGGTCCGGCGGGATGCGGTCGGCCGGGAGGTACTTCCGCATGGTCTCGGTGCTGACGTACCGCACGCCGTGGTCGATGGCCACGTCGTCGTCGGTGATCGCGGCGACCCTGAGCTTCGCCGTGCTGCCGCCCTTGAAGGCGACGGTGAGGGTGTCCCCGACCTTGACGTGGTGCTTGCCGGCGAAGTCGGAGCCGACGGACATGGAGTCCTTGCCGTAGGCGGCGGTCAGTTCACCGGCCGTCGTCTTGCGGTGCAGGTCCTGCGCGTAGCTGGGGTCGGCGGCCGTGACGCCGTCGCTGTCCGAGGAACCGTCGGGGGCGACGAGTTTCGCCTCGATGTCCCGGTAGTGCGTGACGTGCGACAGACCGGGTGTGGACTCGATGGCCTTGGCCGCCTGCGGGACGATCCGCTGGTTGCCCTGGATGATGAAGTCGGTGCCGACGGTCTTGTCGAGTTCGTCGGTCGCGGAGGCCACCATGGAGGAGCCGACCACGGAGAGGCAGGCGACCAGCGCGAGGCCGATCATGAGGGCCGCGCCGGTGGCGCCGGTACGGCGCGGGTTGCGCAGGGCGTTGCGCTCCGCCATCCGGCCGACCGGGCCGAAGAAGCGCAGCAGGACCGCGCTGATGACCCGGACCACGCCGCCGGCGAGCAGCGGGCCGATGATGACGAATCCGATCAGGGTCAGGACGACACCGGCGCCCAGCACCAGCGAACCGTCGCTCGCCTTGTCCGCACCGGCCGCCGTGTAGAGCGCGAAGGCTCCGCCGCCGGTGAGGACCAGGCCGATGACGCCGCGGACGAGACCGGCCCTGCCGTCCGCGGGGGTCCCGGCATCGCGCAGCGCGGCCATCGGGGAGACCTTGCCGGCCCGGCGGGCGGGCAGGTAGGCGGCGAGGACGGTGACGACGACACCGAGGAGGAGCCCGATGACCGGCGTGGTCGCCTTCACGGTCAGGTCCCGTGTCGACAGGTCCATGCCCGCCGCCGACATGAGCTTCATCAGGCCGACCGCGAGGCCGACGCCGGCGCCGACGCCGAGGACGGAGCCGAAGACGCCGAGCAGGGTCGCCTCGATGAGCACGGACCGGTTGACCTGCTTGCGGGACGAACCGATCGCCCGCATCAGGCCGATCTCCCGGGTGCGCTGGGCGACCAGCATCGAGAAGGTGTTGATGATCAGGAAGATGCCGACCAGGAAGGCGATACCGGCGAAGCCGAGCATGGCGTACTTGATGACGTTCATGAAGGAGCCGACACCGGAGCGGTTCTCGTCCGCGTTCTCCTTCTGCGTCTGCACCTTGTAGGACGTCTTCGCGGTGGTGCCGGCGCCGAGCGTGGTGGTGACGTTCCGCTTGAGCCGCGCGTCGGTGACGCCGCTCGCGGCGGATACGTTGATCTGGGTGAACCGGCCGGTGGCACCGAGCAGTTCACGCTGGGCGGTGGCGGTGTCGAAGTAGACGACGGCGGCACCGGGGTTGGTCACCTTGAAGGTGGCGATGCCGACGATCCGGGCCTTGAAGTCACCGGTGACGGCGATGGTGCGCAGTTCGTCGCCGAGCTTGAGGTGGTGCTTGTCGGCGGTGTCGGCGTCGACCATCGTCTCGGTCGGCCCGCGCGGGGCGTGACCGGTGGTGATCTCCATCGAACGCAGGTCGTTGCGCGTCCAGTTGCCCGCGATGGTCGGGGCGCCGTTGCTGGAGCCCATGTTCTCGTTGGCGCTGTTGACGACGGTCACGTTCATCGAACTGACCGCGCCTTCGGCGTACTTGACGCCGTCGGCCTTCTCGGCCCGGGTCAGCGCGGAGGCGGGCAGCGACTCCGGCCTGCCGTTCTGCGGGGTGCCGTCGGACGTGGCGGCCTTCGGCGAGACCGTCACATCGGCCGAGGTCGCGGCGAACAGCTTGTCGAACGTCGCGTTCATGGTGTCGGTGAACACCAGCGTGCCGCAGACGAAGGCGACGGACAGCAGGACCGCGACGGCCGAGAGGGCCATCCGCCCCTTGTGGGCGAAGAAGTTGCGCATCGAGGTCTTCAGGACGGTCATGACGTACGCCCCCGGGCGTCGAAGTCCTTCATGCGGTCGAGCACCTGGTCGGCCGTCGGCTGGTGCATCTCGTCGACGATCCTGCCGTCCGCGAGGTACAGGACACGGTCCGCGTACGACGCGGCCACCGGGTCGTGCGTGACCATCACGATGGTCTGGCCGAGCGAGTCCACCGAGCGGCGCAGGAAGCCCAGCACCTCGGCGCCGGCCCGGGAGTCGAGGTTTCCGGTCGGCTCGTCGCCGAAGATGATCTCGGGCCGGGCGGCGAGCGCCCGTGCCACCGCGACGCGCTGCTGCTGGCCACCGGAGAGCTGGGTCGGCCGGTGCTTGAGGCGGTCGGAGAGCCCGACGGTCTCGACGACCTGGCTCAGCCAGGCCTTGTCCGGCTTGCGGCCCGCGATGTCCATCGGGAGCGTGATGTTCTCCAGCGCGTTCAGCGTCGGCAGCAGGTTGAACGCCTGGAAGATGAAGCCGATCCGGTCCCGGCGCAGTTGCGTGAGCTTCTTGTCCTTGAGGCCGGTGATCTCGGTCTCGTCGAGGTGGATCTGTCCGCTCGTCACGGTGTCGAGCCCGGCGAGGCAGTGCATCAGCGTGGACTTGCCGGACCCCGAGGGGCCCATGATCGCGGTGAACCGCCCCCGCGCTATGTCCACGTCGATGTGGTCCAGGGCGACGACGCGGGTCTCTCCGGACCCGTACGCCTTCACGACCTGCCGCGCTCGCGCGGCAACGGCCGTACGCCCTCCAGTGCCCCCGTGCCTGGGAATGGTTACAGCCGATGTCACGGTAAGTCTCCTATATCGGTCGGCGGATGAGCCGTCGGTCCGCGGATGCGGTGTTCCTGGGTGGATGCGGTGCTCTTGGCTACGTCGGTAAGTCTGGCGGCGGGGGGTGCCGCGGCGCGCTGGTGCTCAGCGCAGTCTTTTGCTGGGGAAAACCCCACCCCCGGGAGTGCGGTCCGTACGACCCCCGTACGTCCCGACCGCGTCCCGACCGCTCGTCAGCGGCGTAAAGCCAGGTTAAGGACGCGCACCGCCCCGTCTCCTCCTCCGGCGGTACGAACCCTCCCCGAGCCGTAGTACGGAGGTACCCCTAGGGGCTGTCCACCCTCCGGTGGAGTCCTTCTCGGGGTCGGCTCCCCCCTCGGGCACGGTCAGCTTCCGCCCTGCCCCGACGTGAGGGTCAAGTGAGAGGGTGGCCCGAGGCGATGGATGCAAGGGGAAGGAATCCCGTGGACCAGGGGGACACCGAGATACGCGCCGCGGGGGCCGTACGTCCGGGGGCTCCCCCCGGCCGCCGGGGCGCGGTCGTCGCGGCACTCATGCTCTCCATGGCGCTCGCCGCGCTGGACTCCACCATCGTGTCGACCGCCGTACCGCAGATCGTCGGCGACCTCGGCGGCTTCTCGGTCTTCTCCTGGCTGTTCTCCGGCTATCTGCTCGCGGTGACGGTCACGCTGCCGGTGTACGGCAAGCTGTCTGACACCTTCGGCCGCAAGCCGGTGCTGATCACCGGCGCCGTCGTCTTCCTCGTCGGCTCGCTGCTCTGCGCCACCGCCTGGAACATGGCCGCGCTCATCGTCTTCCGCGTCGTCCAGGGCCTGGGCGGCGGCGCGCTCCAGGGCACGGTGCAGACGCTCGCCGCCGACCTCTACCCGCTCAAGGAGCGCCCGAAGATCCAGGCCAGGCTGTCCACGGTGTGGGCGACTTCGGCGGTGGCGGGCCCGGGTCTCGGCGGTGTGCTCGCCGCGTACGCGGACTGGCGCTGGATCTTCCTCGTCAACCTGCCGATCGGCGCGCTCGCGCTGTGGCTGGTCGTCCGTCATCTGCACGAGCCGGCCCGGGAGTCCTCCGGGCGGGCGCGCGTCGACTGGGCGGGCGCGCTCGCCGTCTTCGCCTGCGGCGGCGTCCTGCTGACCGCGCTCGTGCAGGGCGGGGTGGCCTGGGACTGGCTGTCGGCCCCCTCGCTCTCCCTGTTCGGCACGGGACTCGCGCTGATCGGGGCCGTCGTGGTGATCGAGCGCCGGGCGGCCGAGCCGATCATCCCCGGGTGGGTGTGGCGGCGCCGCACGATCGCCGCGGTGAATCTGGCGCTGGGCGCGCTGGGGCTGCTCATGGTCGCCCCCTCGGTGTTCCTGCCCACGTACGCTCAGGCGGTCCTCGGTCTGGCCCCGGTCACCGCCGGATTCGTGCTGTCCGTGTGGACGTTGAGCTGGCCGGTGTCCGCGGCGCTCAGCCAGCACGTGTACCGGCGCATCGGTTTCCGCAACACCGCGATGGCCGGCATCGGCGCGGCGGCCCTGATCCTGCTGGCCTTCCCGTTCCTCCCCTATCCGGGCGCGCCCTGGCAGCCGACCCTGCTGATGCTGCTGCTGGGAGGTGCCCTGGGCCTCTTCCAGCTCCCTCTGATCATCGGGGTCCAGTCGACCGTCGGCTGGGCCGAACGCGGCACGACCACCGCGTCCGTCCTCTTCTGCCGTCAGACCGGCCAGACCATCGGCGCGACCCTGTTCGGGGCGATCGCCAACGGGGTACTGGCCGCGCGGCTCGGCGGGGCCGGGGACCTGGACGCGGTGACGCGGGCGATGGCCTCGGGCGCGCCGGGCGAGCGGTTGCGGCACGCGGTCGCCGACGCGGTCCACGCCGTGTACCTCGGCGCCGCGTGCGCCGCCGTGCTCGCCTTCCTGGTGCTGCTGTTCGTGGCGCCGAGGCGCTTCCCGGTCCTCGACAACCCCGCGGACTGAGGACGTCGCCGCTCCCGCCGGGTGCGTGTTCCGGTGGGAACGGAGTCTGTCAGCGGGGTACGCGGGCGGGGCACACGGTTGCGAACACCCCCCACCTCAGACACCACTCCCCTACCTCTTCACACTTCCGTCACAGGGGTATACCTGGGCAACACCCCAGGTCAGCGAAGTAAGCGCATACCGACCGATCAGTTCGGCGAAACCCACGCCCACGAGGGCTACCTGCGAGTAACGTGCCTCGCCCACCCCCCTGCTCCCTGCGGTCCGCACCGGACCCGAGCCACGCAAGGAGAACCGGGATGCCAGACGCGTTCTCGTCCCCGGAGTACCAGACGCCGCACCGACCACACCGACAGCCTCCGTATCCGCCCCCGTATCCACCGCCCTGTCCGCAGCAGTCCCCGCTCCCGTATCCGGAGTTCCAGGACGGTCCGGAGTTCCGGGACGAACCCGCTCCGCACTCCCCCTCGTACGCCACCTACCCCTGGCGGCCGCAGCCTCCCGAACCTCCCAGAAGGCGGCGGCCGCGACATCACGCGCTGGGGCAGCACAGCGACATCCGGCTGCTGCGCGGCGCCTATCGCCGGCAGCGGCGGGTGGCGACGCTCACGGCGCTCGGGTACTTCACCCTCTTCCTCCTCCTGTCGGCGTTCGCGCCGGGCCTGATGACGAGCACGGTGTCCGGCGGACTGCCGACCGGGCTGCTGCTCGGCCTGTTGCAAGTGCCCGTGACCTGCGTGGCCATCGGCGTGTACGAGTACACGGCGCGCCGGGGCGTCGACCCGGTCGCGGACCGGATCCGTAAGCAGAGTGAGCTGGACGCGAAGCGGGAGGCGGCCCGATGACCGGCGCGATCGAGAGGGGCGGAACCGGGTTCAGCAGTTCCGCGCAGGCCATGTCGCTGGTGGCGTTCACCGCGGTCACCACGGTCACGCTGCTGCTGTGCGTGATGACCGGGCCGGACCGTGACGACCTCGACGAGTTCTACACGGGGTACGGATCGCTGTCGCCGATGCGCAACGGCCTCGCCATCGCCGGGGACTACATCTCGGCGGCGACCGTGCTCGGCACCGGTGGGGTCATCGCGCTCGCCGGGTACGACGGGGTCGTGCTCGCGCTGAGCACGGCGCTCTCCCTGATGCTGCTGATGTTCCTGCTGGCCGAACCGCTGCGCAACGCGGGCCGGTTCACCATGGGCGACGCGCTCGCGCGGCGGATGCCGGGCCGTGCCGTACGTGTCACCGCGTGCGCCGCGACCATCGTCGCCCTGCTGCCGCTGATGCTGGTCCAACTGGCCGGCACCGGCGACCTGCTGGCGTTCATCCTCGGCTTCTCCGGCGATTCGCTGAAGACCGGATGCATCATCGGACTCGGCACGCTGATGATCGGCTACGCGGCGATCGGGGGAATGAAGGGCACGGCCCTCATCCAGATCCTGAAGATCGTGATGCTGCTCGGCTCGGGCACCGTGGTCGCCCTGCTCATCCTGAACCGCTTCGACTGGGACCCGGGGGCGCTCTCCCGGGCGGCCGCCGACCACAGCGGTGTCGGCACCGCGTTCCTCCGCTCCGGTCTGCAGTTCGCCGGCGGCCCCAGCCCCCGCCTCGACATGATCAGTTCGGAGCTGACGGTCGTCCTGGGCGGCGCCTGCCTCCCGCACGTCACCATGCGCATGTACACCGCCGGCAGCGCCCGTCAGGTACGCCGCTCGCTGTCCTGGGCAGTACCGTGCGTGGCCCTCTTCGTCCTGGTCATCACGGTCGTCGGCTTCGGGGCCACGGCACTGATCGGACGCGGGGTGATCGCGAACGCCGACCCGCAGGGCAACACGGCGTATCTGCTGGGCTCGCGCGCCGCGTTCGGGCCGGACGTCTCGACGGCCGAGACGCTCCTGTTCACCACCGTCACCACGGCGATCTTCCTGACCGTGCTCGCCTCCGTCGCCGGAATGATCCTGGCCTGCGCCAACTCCCTGGCGCACGACGTGTTCGCGCACGCCCGGCTCTTCCGGGGCCGGCGCCACGACGACGAGCTGTCCCCCCGCCGCGAGATGCTCCTCGCCCGGCTGTCGGCCCTCGCGGTCGGCGGCGCGGCGATCCTGCTGGCCACCCTCGTCCAGCACCGCAGCCTGCAGCCGCTGATCACGCTCTCGTTCTGCCTGGGCGCCTCGGCGCTGGCGCCCGCGCTGGTCTACGGGCTGTTCTGGCGCCGCTACACCCGCACGGGCCTGCTGTGCACCCTCATCGGGGGTTCGCTGACCGTCCTGGTCCTGATGACCGGCACCAACCTGGTCTCCGGCTCGCCCACCTCCGCGTTCCCCGAGGCCGACTTCAACTGGTTCCCGTTCACCACGACCGGGCTGGTGTCGATCCCGCTGGGCTTCGCGTACGGATGGCTGGGGACCATGGTCTCGGGCCGCCGGAAGTCGGAGGAGCAGCGCCGGCAGTACGAGGCGGTGGAGGGCTGGATCCTGGCGGGAGCGGTACGGTCACCGGGCCGTACGGGTTCTCGCGGCGCGCGCTGAGCCGGGGCCTCCGGCGGTTCTCCCGTCGTCCTCGCGTTCCGTCGGCCGTCGGTCATCGGTCATCGGTCATCGGTCATCGGTCATCGGTCATCGGTCATCGGCGGACCGTCCGCCGCGGGGCGCTGCCGCAGATCGCCCTCCGGCGCGGGGACGCGGGCCGCGGGCCGGCGCCGGGGCGACGGGCGGTGGGCCGTGGTGGTCAGTCCACCGGGGCCCGGCCCGTCAGGGTCATGAGGCTCGACCGTACGTGGTCCATGTGCGCCCGTACGTCGTCCCACCGCTCGCCGTGCTCGCGCAGCACCCGCTCGGTCTCCCGGACGATCCGCTCCTCCCGCACCCGCGCCTCGGCGATCAGTTCAGCGGCCTGCGCCGCCGCGTCCTCCTGTCCGTGCCGGGCCGACTCCTCGGCCTGGGCGTAGGCACTCCTGGCCTCGGCGAGGGCGGCCTCGGCGCGGGCCACCCGCTCTTCGTGGTGCGCCTCGAACGCGGCCACCCGCTCGGCGGCCACGCGCTCGGCCTCCTCCCGGCGCCCGGCGTGCTCCTTCTCTTGCTCGACGAGGAGCATCTCCGTGCGCCGGCGCACCTCGCGCAGCGCGGCCAGCGCCTCCCCGCGGTTCTCCTTGATCTCCCGGCGGGCGGCGATCCGTGCGTCGTCGGCCTCGGCGCGGGCGGCGAGCAGCCGCTGCCCGGCATGCTCCTCGGCCTCGGCGCGCACCCCGTCGGCGTACACCTGCGCGGCCTCGCGGACCCGCCGCCCGGCCGACTCGGCCTCGTCGACGGCGTGCCGGGTCTCGCCGCGCGCGCTGTCACGCACGGCCGTGGCCTCCTCCTCGCCGAGTTCGAAGAGCCGGCGGGCGCGTTCGCCGAGCGTGTCGTACGTCTGCGGAGCGAGCCGTGTCACGGCCTCGCGCAGCCGCCGCGCGTCCCCGTCCATCTCCTTGGCCAGGACGGTCAGCCGGGCGGCCCGCTCCCAGGCGGCGTCACGGTCCCGTGAAAGGGCGGCGACATACGCGTCGACCTCCTCGGGACGGTAACCGCGCCCCCGTACAGCCGGGAAGCCGTGCGGCGACACCGATGCGCTGCTCATCCCTGAACCCCTCTCCGAAGGTGCGCCCTGCGACATGATTCGTCGACATCATGTGGCGCATATCCTGATGGATGAGGCGTAAGTGCGCATAACGCGACACTCCGCCCGTCCGTTCCGGTCGAGGGAAGCAAAAAAATGGGTTGAACCCGGTCATGCGCACCGGGTCCAACCCATGAGTGGCGTTCCGCGCGGAAGCCGCGACGCTCAGCGGGAGATCACAGCAGGCCGTCCCACATCTGCTCCAGCAGAACCGACCACCAGCTCTCCGGCGAGCCGAGCGCCGCCGGGTCGAGAGAGGCCAGCTGGGCCTGGAAGTCGACGGTCCAGCGGCCCGCCTGCTCCTGGTTGAGCCCGAACCGCAGCCGCCACATCCGGCCGAGCAGCGCCAGACAGCGCGCGAACTCGGGCAGACCCGTGTTCACGAACTGCGGCGGCACCGGGGCACCGCCCGGACCCGCCTCCACCGGCACGGCCACGATGTTCGCCGTGCCGTACTGGACACAGATCGCCTTGCCGAAGTCACTGCCCATGACCAGGTACGAACCCGCGTCCGGCGCCGGATGCACCCCCCGCTCCTGCGCCAGTTCGGCGAGCGTCGGCACCGGACGGCCGGGCTGCGCCTGCGCCCAGAAGAACGGGCCCATGTCGACCGGGAGTCCGGCCACCACCAGGGTGTGCGCCACGATGTTCGGCACGCCCTGACGGGAGACCGCGACCTGTTCGAACCGGAACACGCCCGGTCCGAACGCCGCCGCCAGCTCGTGCCCGATCGCCTCCGGCGGAACCGGCGCCGCGGGCTGCACCGGCGGGATCGGCGCCCGTACCGGCGCGAGGCGCGCCGGGCCGTCCGCCACCTGATGCAACTCGCCCTGGTGCGCGAGCAGTTCGTGCATGCCCTGCTGACGGCTCGCGTGGTCCGTACCGTACGGGGCGATGCTGGTGATCCGCGCCTGCGGCCAGGTCTCCCGGATCATCCGCGCGCAGTACGCGCCCGGCAGCTCACAGGACTCCAACTCGGTGTGCAGCTCGAGCACTTGCTGCGGCGGCACGTTCATCGCCCGCAGCTCGTGCAGCATCTGCCACTCCGGGTGCGGGGTGCCCGGCGCCGAACGCCGGATCAGCTGCTGCTCCGAGCCGTCCTGCGCGCGGTAGCGCAGCACGGCCTGGTAACCGGGGCCGACGGTCGGCAGACCGGTCGGCGGGTACCCGTACGCCGGGGGCTGCAGGCCGGGAGGCATGGGTTGGCCAGGAGGCATCGGCTGCCCCGGAGGCATGGGCCGCCCCGGGACCGGGCCGCCCATCGGCCCGGTCCCGGGCATGGGCTGACCGGGCATGGGCTGACCGGGCATGGGCTGACCGGGCATGGGCTGACCGGGCATGGGCTGACCGGGCATCGGCTGCGGTGCGCCCTGCGGCACGCCGGGCGTCTGCGGGGGCGGCGGTGCGCCGGGGCCGCCGGACTGCGGGCCCGCCAGCATCGTCGCGGCGTGGTGGACACCGGGGGGCGGACCGCCCGGACCTCCGGGAGCGCCCGGGGTGCCGGGCGGCTGGGACGTGCCGGGGCCGCCGGCGGGCGGGCCCGCGAGCATCGTCGCGGCGTGGTGGACACCGCCCGGAGGCGTACCGTCCGGAGGCTGGGGAGCGCCGGGGGCGCCGGGAACTCCAGGGTGCTGGGGCGCGCCGGGCGTGGCAGGCGGGCCGGGGACTCCCGCCGCCGGGCCGCCGGGGCCGCCCGGGCCGCCCGGGCCCAGCTGGGAGACAAGTTGGGTCGGCACGTACCCGCCCGCCGGAGTGCCCGGGGCACCGGGCCCGGACGGCGCGGGCGCACTGCTCGGACGTGCGCCCGGCGCGCCCGGGGCGCTCGGCGGAGGCGGCGCGGTCGGGCCACCGCCGCGCGCGCCCCGCGGCGGCTGTGCCTTGCTGGTCGCGGCGTCGGCGATGTCACCGGCGTTCGGAGGCAGCGGCCGGGGAGGCGCCACGGGGGCACCCGGACCGGCGGGCGGCTGGGGGGAGTTCGGCGCGCCGGCGGGCGCCTGCGGGTAGCCGTACCCGGGCGCGCCCGCGGGAGGCGTGCCCTGCGGACCGCCGGGAGCGGAGGCACCGGGCGACGGGGTACGCGGGGCACCACCGGGCGGCCCCTGCGGGAACCCGTAGGCGGGCGGCGCACCCGGAGGGGGTGTGCCGGGCACCGCCGGACCCTGGGGGTAGCCGTACGGCGGCGGGGCCGGTGCCCGGTCGTCGAGCGCGGGTGCGACCGCCGTGCGCGGAAGCTGGCTGCCGCCGGAGATCAGGGCCGTCCTGGCGTCCGCGATCGCCCCGGGCAGCGGCGTGCCGGTGTCGTCGACATCGGTCAGCGGCGGTGCGAACACCGTCGCCGGCAGCGGTACGGAACGGTCCTCGCCCGCGTCGGCGTTGGTGTCCGTCCCCGCCCACGGTGTCGCCGACGCGGGCACCCGCGGCGCTCCCACGGCGTCCTCGGGACCGGCGTCCGGCTCGTCACCGGCCGCGGCGGCGGGCCACGGCATGGCTCCGCCGGAGACACCTGAGACCCCGGCGGCACCGGGGAATCCGGGAAGGCCGGGCGCGGTGCGCGGTCCGGCTCCGAAGGGCCCCCCGTGCGGCACCGCGTCCTCCGGTTCGCCCGGCGCCTGAGCCGGCGGACCACCGCCCGCGGAAGCCGGACCCTGCCCCGGGCCCGACGCCGAGGCGGCAGCCGCAGCCGCGGCCGGACGCGATCCCGCCCCGTCCGAGCCCGGTCCCCGGGACGCCCCCGGACGCCGGTCCGGAATCCCCAGCTTGTCCGCGGCCTCCTGCAGCCACTCCGGGGGACTCAGCAGGAACGACGTCTGGTTGAGGTCGACCCGGGCCGAAGGCGCCGGCGCCGGTTCCGGGGTGCCGTCCGGCGCCCCGTACTCCTCCTCGTAGCGGCGGATCACCTCACCGACCGGGAGTCCGGGCCACAGTGTCGCCTCGGCGCTGTCCCGCGCGATGACGAGCCGCTGCGCGCCGCCGTCCGAGCGCGGACCCTCGGCCCGGTCCTCCGCCCAGACGACGAAGCCGAGTTCGAACTCCCGCACCCGCACCTCGCGGTGCTGGTAGCCCGGCACATCGCCGTTGATCCACTCTTCCGCGCGCTCCTGCGCCTGCGCGAAGGTCACCATCGGACGTTCACTCCCCCACCGAAGACACGGAAGAGACGGGAACGGCGTGCGCGAAGCCGCCGTCCACCATCAGGTTCGCCACCGTCTCCAGCTCCGGCGGATTGCCCGCGAGCCGGGACAGGAACTGGTCGAAGTCTGCGCCGCAGGAAAGCAACAGCCGCCGCACCCGCTCGGGCGGCGGCCACGCGTCCTGGTCGCGGGCGTCGTCGTAGGCGCAGAACCACACCGATCCGATCGCGTCGCCCTTCACCTTGACGGCGAGCAGGCCGCCCTGCACGAACCCGACGCACAGGTAGTCCTTCGTCAGATGGTCGCGGAGGCACTTGTTGATGTAGACGAGGTCGTTGACGGCGGCCTCTTCGCGCACCGTGAAGAAGGGCTGGTCGAGCAGGAGTCCGAGTTCCGCGTCGAGCACGGCGCCCACCGGCGCGCAGCCGCCCGCCGCCTTGAGGAAGGACCGGTAGGCGCCCGGCAGCCGGTACCCGAGATCCTCCTCGACCGCCAGCACCTGCTGCTCCGTCACCGCGACCGAGGACTTGGGCAGTCCGAAGTGCGCGGGCCGCGTCTCCTGCAGGGGCCGCGTCCCGCGCTTGGTGTGGTCGACGGTCGTGGTCGCGATGCCACCGTGGTGCCGCAGCAGCGCCTTCACCTCGACGGGGACGAGCTCCAGCCGCCGGGTACCGGCCACGTGATGCCACGTCCAGCCGTGCGGCGTGGCCACGGGCGGGATCGTGTCCCACAGTTCGTGGCCGGTCGCGGCGAGCGCCGCGTTCGCGGACACGTAGTCCGTCAGGCGCAGTTCGTCGACGCCGAAGCCCTCCGGGGGTTCGGCGATCTCCGCGGCGGCACGCGCGTACGCCGAGAAGTCGGGGTGGCCGTGCGCGTCGACCCGTACACCTCTGGGGTGGCGGGCGGCCCGGACCGGATCCGGGAAGTGCACGACCTGCCCGGCGTAGGCCGCGTTCGGCGGCGCGGCTTGCTGCCCGAGCCGACCTGTCGTCATCGCTGTTGCCCCCTGCGGCGTTCTCAATGGCTGTATGGATCGCGGATGTCGACAGCCTATGCGGTTGACGGACACTGGTCACCGGGCCTCCGGTTCCGTGACCTGCCGTCACCTCGCCGTGACGGTGGGGCGAAGACCGGGCGTGTCGCGCGCCCCAGCTTCCCCACCCGCCGCGCCGTTTGGCAGTCTGTAGCCGCATCGGGGGATGCACGGGAGGGAAGAGCGATCATGAACGCGACGCATACAGGCACGTCCGGGGACCCGCGCGTCGGCTGGAGCAGCTCCGAGGCACCGCACGCCCCCACCCTCCTGCACCGCCGGGACGGCATACTTCCGACCGTCGCCGCCGCCCTCTCCGTGCGCGGCGCGACCCTCACGGGCACCGCGGCCCGCGGTGACCAGCCGCCCGCCCTGCACCCGTTGGTCCAGGACTTCCTCGACACCCTCACCAGCGCGCAGCGCGACCGCTTCACCGGCCGCTGCGCCGAGGCGATCCTGATCTCCCGGCACATCACCGGCCTGGACGCGGCACGCAGCAAGCGCGCCGCGCGCAAGCCGATGACCAACGGAGAGGCGCGCAGGGCCCTCAAGCAGGCCAAGCTCACCGCGCGCCGCATCCGGGAGGACGGCGACCCGCTGCACGGGAGCTTCGCGGCACCCTGTCGTGCCTGTACGGCGCTCAGCGAGCACTTCGGTGTCCGCGTCGTCGATCCGACGGCGTCCGCCGACGCCTGAACCCATCCGCACCCGTACCCGTACCCGTAACGACGGCGCCCCTCTTCCCCTGTCCTCCGGCCTCGCCGCGCCGCCGATCCCCCGTCCCCCGACCTTCTTGTCCCCCGATCCCATGTCGCTCGACGAACGAAGGGCAGATGCACGCCGACCGCACCTCCACCACACGCTTCTCCGTCCCCGTGGACGCCGCGCTCCGTTCCGCGGGGTGGCAGCCCGGACGCTGGGACATAAAGCAGGCCGAGTACTGGGCCGACGCGCTGCGGGAGCACGAGTCGCCCGCCGGGCACCGGCACGCCGTGTTCCCGGCCGCGGTGGAGGCGTGGGCGGAGTTCGGCGGTCTGCGGGTCGTGCCGTCCGGGCCCGGACGGCAGCTCGCTCCGACCGCGCTCCACTTCGACCCGTTGCACGGACTGCACCTGGCTCGCACCCTGGGTGACCTCGGGCGGGCGCTGGATGCCGAGGTGTGTCCGCTGGGGGAGGAGTCCGACTCGCGGGCGCTGCTCGCCATCGACAGTGAGGGGCGGGTCTACGCGCTCGATCACACCGGGGACTGGTATCTCGGACCGGACATCGACGCGGCCCTGACGACTCTCGTCTCCGGCTTCGAACCGGCTCGGCTGACCGCCGGCTGACGGGAGTGTTCCTCGCCCCCGACCCGACCCTGGGGGCTGCGCCCCCAGACCCCCGCCATCGCCCGAAGGGCCCGTCCTCGAACTCGGACGGGCTGAAAGGCATGACCCCGGACGTCAGCCCTTCAGCGCGGCCTCACACCGCGGCCTCGCGCCCCGGCCTCGCGTCTCCAGCGCGGGCCCGCACCACCAGCCCGTCCGGCGCTCGCGGACAACCCACGGCGGGGGCGAGAAAACCCGGGGTCGCGACGGAAGCGCTCAGCCCCCCGCAGGAAGGACCGCCGACACCCGGAAACCACCCGCGTCCGTGGGACCGGAGACGAACACACCCCCGAGCGCGGCCACACGTTCCTTCATCCCCAGCAACCCGTTGCCGCCGCTGGGAAGCCGCACCGCGGACTCCGCCCCCGGCTCGGGCGGGCACTCGTTCTCGACCTGCATGGCGATCTCGGACACCCGATGGGCGAGCCGCACGTACGTCTTCGCGCCGGCCGCGTGCTTGTGGACGTTGGTCAGGGCCTCCTGGACGACCCGGTAGGCGGTCTGTTCGATCTCCGGCGCGTACGGCCGCGTATCGCCCTCCACCGACAGGGCGACCACCATCCCGGCCGCCGCCGACTGTCCGACCAGCTCGTCCAGTTCCGCGAGGCTGGGGCCGTCACCCGGATCGCCGGCCGCGCGCGACGCCGCCGCGGCCGCGGCCATGCCCACCGCGGCGAGCGGCACCGGCTGAGGCCGCGAGGCCAGCCCGTCCCCCGTGCGCAGCACGCCCAGCATCTCGCGCAGCTCGGTCAGTGCCTGCCGCCCCATGTCGCCGACCAGCGCCGCGTTGCGTACGGCCTTCTCGGGGTCCTTGCGGGCCACCGCCTGAAGAGCCGCGGCGTGCACCACCATCAAGGACACCCGGTGCGCGACCACGTCGTGCATCTCGCGCGCGATCCGCGTCCGCTCCTCGTTGCGCGCCCACTCCGCCCGCTCCTCGGCCCGCTCGGCCAGCAGCTGCAACTCCCGCTCCAGCGAGTCGGCCCGCTCCCGCAGGCTCTCCATCAGCCGGCGCCGCGCCCCCACGTACAGTCCGAGCAGCACGGGCGGGGCGGTCATGCCGAGGGCGGTCGTGATGGAGACGAAGGGGACGAACCAGTCCCCCATGGTCACATCCCCGCGCACCATGCCCTGATGGGCCCGGACGAACGTGACGATCAGCATGCCGGCGAAGGACATTCCGGCGAGCGCCGCGATGATCCGGCGCGGCAACTCGGACGCGGCGAGCGTGTACAGCCCGACGAGTCCCATCGCGAAGCCCATCTGCGCGGGCGTGATGGCGATCGACACCAGCACGACGGCGATCGGCCACTTCCGCCGCAGCAGCAGCACGGAACCGGCGAGCAGACCGAACACCGCGCCCACCGCCGCCGGCAGGCCCGCGTCGTGTGCGAACGGGATTCCCTCTGTCGCGCACTCGGCCGCCGACATCGCCGCGAGGCCCGCGTCGAGCGCGGCACCGCGCCACCTGACCCACCACCACGGCCCTGCCCCGGCCTCGGTGTGCTCTTCCCCCCTTGTGGTCATGCCTCCAGCCTACGTTTGCCCCCCGCCCCTTTTCCGGTGAGTTTCGCCTCCTCTCCGACACCGCGACCCGCCGTCGGCCGGACGCGAAACCCGCGGGTATCGCTCGAACTGCAGAATCGCTCGCTGTTCGACCCCGGAAGCCCGTGCGCATCAGTACCGTCGCGTCGAAGGCGCCCGGTACGGCATAGTGTTGCGTGCCCACTCGACGGCTTGGCCAAATGTCCGGTCCAGTCGAGTTTGATCCCCCGTGGTGTAATTGGCAGCACTGTGGCTTTTGGTGCCATCTGTCCGGGTTCGAGTCCTGGCGGGGGAGCCACGACCGATTCGGGCCCTGACAGTTCCGTCGGGGCCCGCTCTCATGTCACTCCTGATACGCCCCGGTATCCTGCGGTTGTCCACACCCCAGTCATCCGTAGCCGAAGGGCATTCCCGTGAGCGCCAATCGCCCGGCAGCCGTCGTCGTTCTCGCAGCGGGTGAGGGCACCCGTATGAAGTCGGCCACACCGAAGGTCCTGCACGAACTGTGCGGCCGTTCCCTGGTGGGCCATGTACTCGCGGCCGCCCGCGCGTTGGAGCCCGAGAACCTGGTCGTCGTCGTGGGTCACGCCCGCGAGCAGGTCACCGCGCACCTCGCCGAGTCCGACCCCGCGGTCCGCACCGCCGTACAGGCCGAGCAGAACGGCACCGGGCACGCCGTCCGCATGGCGCTCGAAGAGCTCGGCGGCGGCATCGACGGCACCGTCGTCGTGGTCTGCGGCGACACCCCGCTGCTCAGCGGCGAGACCCTGCGCCGGCTCGCCGCGGCCCACGACACCGACGGCAACGCCGTCACCGTGCTCACCGCCGAGGTCCCGGACGCCACCGGATACGGCCGAATCGTCCGGGACGGGGCCGGCGGCGCCGTCACCGCAATCGTCGAGCACAAGGACGCCTCCGAGTCGCAGCGGGCGATCCGGGAGATCAACTCCGGGGTGTTCGCCTTCGACGGGCAGCTGCTGGCGGACGCGCTCGGCAAGGTGCGGACCGACAACAGCCAGGGCGAGGAGTACCTCACCGACGTCCTGGGCATCCTGCGCGAGGCCGGACACCGGGTCGGCGCCTCCGTCGCCGCCGACCACCGGGAGATCGCCGGGATCAACAACCGCGTCCAGCTGGCCGCGGCCCGCCGCACCCTCAACGACCGGCTGCTGGAGCGGGCCATGCTCGCCGGCGTCACCGTCATCGACCCGGCCTCGACCTGGGTCGACGTCACCGTCACCTTCGAGCAGGACGCGATCGTGCACCCCGGCACCCAGCTGCTGGGCGCCACGCATCTCGCCGAGGGCGCCGAGGTCGGGCCCAACTGCCGTCTGAAGGACACCCGCGTGGGGGCGGGGGCGCGGGTCGACACCACGGTCGCGGACAGCGCCGAGGTCGGCCCCGAAGCCACCGTCGGCCCGTTCGCGTACCTGCGTCCCGGCACCCGTCTCGGCCTCAAGGCCAAGGTCGGCACGTACGTCGAGACGAAGAACGCCACGATCGGCGAGGGCACCAAGGTCCCGCACCTCTCCTACGTGGGCGACGCCACGATCGGCGACCACTCGAACATCGGCGCCGCAAGCGTCTTCGTGAACTACGACGGGCAGGACAAGCACCACACCACCGTGGGCTCCCACTGCCGCACCGGTTCGGACAACATGTTTGTGGCTCCCGTCACGGTGGGGGACGGCGCGTACACCGCGGCGGGCTCCGTCATCACCAAGGACGTACCGCCCGGTTCGCTCGCCGTGGCCCGTGGCCAGCAGCGGAATATCGAGGGTTGGGTGGCCCGCAAGCGTCCGGGAAGCGCTGCCGCGAAGGCCGCCGAGGCCGCCTCCCGGGAGCCGGAAGGCGAAGTCTGACCGGAAACAGGCACGTCCGACACGGCGTACCGTGATAAGTGCACACCCGCACCGTGCACCCGCACCCCCAGCTGAGACGGACTCCCGCGCCCAGTGGAGATGTCCTCTCACCATCCAGCTGAGACACCTCTGAGGAGACAGTGCTGTGACCGGGATCAAGACGACCGGCAAGAAGAAGATGATGTTCTTCTCCGGCCGCGCCCACCCCGAGCTTGCCCAGGAGGTCGCCCACAAGCTGGGTGTCGGGGTAGTCCCGACGAAGGCCTTCGACTTCGCCAACGGCGAGATCTACATCCGCTACCAGGAGTCCGCCCGCGGCGCCGACTGCTTCCTGATGCAGAGCCACACGGCTCCCATCAACAAGTGGATCATGGAGCAGCTGATCATGATCGACGCCCTGAAGCGGGCGTCCGCGCGGAGCATCACGGTGATCGTGCCGTTCTACGGTTACGCCCGACAGGACAAGAAGCACCGTGGACGCGAACCGATCTCGGCGCGTCTGATCGCGGACCTGATGAAGACGGCGGGCGCCGACCGCATCCTCACCGTCGACCTGCACACCGACCAGATCCAGGGCTTCTTCGACGGCCCGGTCGACCACCTCTTCGCACTGCCGATCCTGGCGGACTACGTGGGTGCCAAGGTCGACAGGTCGAAGCTCACCGTCGTCTCCCCGGACGCGGGCCGGGTGCGCGTCGCCGACCGCTGGTGCGACCGCCTGGACGCCCCGCTGGCGATCGTGCACAAGCGCCGCGACAAGGACGTCGCCAACAAGGTCACCGTCCACGAGGTCGTCGGTGACGTGAAGGGCCGTGTCTGTGTCCTCGTCGATGACATGATCGACACGGGTGGCACGATCTGCGCCGCCGCCGACGCCCTCTTCGCGCACGGCGCCGAGGACGTCATCGTCACGGCCACGCACGGCGTGCTCTCCGGTCCGGCCGCCGACCGCCTGAAGAACTCCAAGGTGAGCGAGTTCATCTTCACGGACACCCTGCCGACCCCGGGCGAGCTGGAACTGGACAAGATCACGGTGCTGTCGATCGCGCCGACGATCGCCAACGCGGTGCGTGAGGTCTTCGAGGACGGCTCGGTGACGAGCCTCTTCGAGGAGCAGTAGGAGCGGTAGAGATCCTTTTGGGTGTGGCCTTCCCGCCGAGTACACTGCCAAAGTTGCTCGGCGAGGGAGGCCACACTTGTGTGGCGGTCCGTTATCGACGCGCTCTTCGTAGCAGGCCGATGTTCGGCCGGGTGACCACATCCCCAGGCCCTTCGGGTCCCTTAACTACGAGGAGTGCACATGTCCGAGGTCAAGCTCGCCGCCGAGCCCCGTACCGAGTTCGGCAAGGGCGCCGCCCGCCGCATCCGCCGCGAGAACAAGGTTCCCGCGGTCGTCTACGGTCACGGCGCCGACCCCGTCCACATCGCGCTGCCGGGCCACGAGCTGCAGCTCGCCCTGCGCACCCCGAACGTCCTGCTCACCCTGGACATCGAGGGCAAGACCGAGCTCGCGATCCCCAAGGCCGTCCAGCGTGACGCCATCAGGGGCTCCATCGAGCACGTCGACCTGCTCACCGTGAAGCGCGGCGAGAAGGTCAACGTCGAGGTCTACGTCCACACCGAGGGCGAGCTGGCCCCGGGTGCCTACCTGCTCGAGCACGTGCTCAGCACGCTGACGGTCGAGGCCGAGGCCACCAACATCCCGGAGTCGGTCACCGTCTCCATCCAGGGCCTGGAGGCCGGCGCGGCCATCCTCGCCAAGGACATCCCGCTGCCCAAGGGCACCACGCTGGCGATCGACGAGGACGCGGTCGTCCTCCAGGTCCTCGCCGCCCAGGCGGAGGAGGCCCCGGCGGACGCCGAGGCCGAGACCACCGAGGCCTGATTCCTCCCGGAATCCCCTTCGCCGGCCGCCGTTCCCTTCCGGGGCGGCGGTCGGTGCGTTGTCAAGGACGCAGGCGCATCAAGGACCCATGGGAGAGACCGACGTGACGACGGACCCCAACGCCCCCTGGCTGATCGTGGGCCTCGGCAATCCCGGCCCCGAGTACGCCATGAACCGGCACAACGTGGGCTTCATGGTCGCCGACCTGCTGGCGGAGCGGATCGGCGGCAGCTTCAAGCGCGCGGGGAAGGCCCAGGCGCAGGTGATCGAGGGCCGTATCGGCCCGCCCGGCCCGGCGAACCGCCGGGTGATCCTGGCCAAGCCGATGTCGTACATGAACCTGTCCGGCGGCCCCGTGAACGCGCTGCGCGACTTCTACAAGGTGCCGCTCGCCCACGTCGTCGCGATCCATGACGAGCTGGACATCGACTACGGCGTGCTGCGGCTGAAGCTGGGCGGCGGCGACAACGGGCACAACGGACTGAAGTCCATGACGAAGGCGATGGGCCCCGACTACCACCGGGTGCGCTTCGGCATCGGCCGGCCCCCCGGCCGGATGCAGGTCGCCGACTTCGTGCTCAAGGACTTCGCGTCGGCCGAGCGCAAGGAGCTGGGCTACTTCGTGGACCGGGCCTCGGACGCGGTGGAATGCCTCGTCATCGACGGGCTGGAGCGGGCGCAGGGCACGTACAACTCCTGAGCGGCGGTGCCGGGGGCGGCCGGCTCCCGAGCGGTGGCCAGGGATGATCGACGTACTCGTACAACTGCGGACTAGTCCCCCGGCCGAGTTGACCGAACGCACGGCCATGGCCAAGGATCGCCGCCATGTCCGCCGCCTCGCGCAAGCGCCCCCGCAAGAACGCGCACCCGGCGCTGCGGTTCGGGCGGCTCGCGGTGATGGGGACGGTCACCGCACTGATCCTGATCGCGGGGGTCTGGGGCTCCTGGGGCACGGCTCAGCACGTGATGCTGGGCAAGGGCCGGGAGCAGGGGACGATGACCGTGACGGCCTGCTCACAGGAACGCTGCACCGGGCCGTACCGGCCGGTGTCCGCGGGTTCCCGGGCGCGGGCCCGCGTCACGATCGAGGAGTCGGCCGCGGTGCGCAAGGGGCGCACGTACGCGGTCACGGTGAAGCCCGGCAGCGGTGACGTGGTCCGCAGCGGCCCGGCCGGACTGCTCTACGCGTGGGTTCCGTTCGGCGGCGCGCTGCTGCTGGCCTCGGTGGTGGTCGCGGGCGGTCTGCGGCGCACCCGGTCGGCCTGGGTGATGGCGGGCGCCGGGCTCGCGCTGCTGACGGCGGCCTTCCTGGCCCTGTGAGACCGGCCTTCCTCGCTCTGTGAAACCCGCGGTGGTACCCCCGGACCCCGGGGGTACCACCGCCGGTCCACCGACGATCAGCCGGTGTTGCGCAGGCCGGCCGCCACACCGTTGACGGTCAGCAGCAGGGCCCGCGACAGCAGCGGGTCGGGTTCCGCGCCCGCCGCGGCCTCGTCACGCTGCCGCTTGAGCAGGGCGACCTGGAGGTAGGAGATCGGGTCCAGGTAGGCGTCGCGGATCGAGAAGGTCTGCTGGAGCACGGGGTTGGTGTCCAGCAGCCGCTCGCCGCCGGTCACGCGCAGTACTTCGGCGACGGTGAGCCGGTGCTCGGCCTCGATGGTGGCGAACACGTGCTTCAGCTCGTCGGGGACGAGGGTGTCGACGTAGTGCCGGGCGATCCGCAGGTCCGTCTTCGCGAGCGTCATCTCGACGTTGGAGAGGAAGTTGCGGAAGAAGTGCCACTGCTCGTGCATCTCGTCGAGCATGGTGTCCAGGCCGGCTTCGCGCAGTGCCTTGAGGCCCGAGCCGACGCCGAACCAGCCGGGCACGATCTGCCGGGACTGGGTCCAGCCGAAGACCCACGGGATGGCGCGCAGGCCGTCGAGCGAGACGCCCGAGCCGGGGCGGCGGGAGGGCCGCGAGCCCAGGTGCAGGTCGGCGAGCTGGTCGACCGGCGTGGAGGCGAGGAAGTACGTCGGCAGGTCGGGGTCCTCGACGAGCCTCCGGTAAGAGGTGTGGGCGGCCTCGGAGACGACGTCCATGGCCGCGTCCCAGCGGGCCAGTGCCTCGTCGGACTGGCGCGGGGCGGTGTGCAGGGCGGAGGCCTGGAGGGTGGCGGCGACCGTCAGTTCCAGGTTCTCCCGGGCCAGCGAGGGCACGAGGTACTTGTCGGAGATGACCTCGCCCTGCTCGGTCACCTTGATCTCGCCCTCCAGGGTGCCCCAGGGCTGCGCGAGGATCGCGTCGTGGGAGGGGCCGCCGCCGCGGCCGACGGTGCCGCCGCGGCCGTGGAAGAGCCGCAGACGCACGCCGTACCGGTGGGCGACGTCGCGCAGCCGCCGCTGGGCGCGGTGGATCTCCCACTGGGAGGTCGTGATGCCGCCGAACTTCGACGAGTCGGAGTATCCGAGCATGACCTCCTGGACGTCTCCGCGCAGCGCCACCAGACGCCGGTAGGAGGGGTCGGCGAGCATGTCGTCCAGGATCACGTCGGCTGCGCGCAGCTCGTCGGTGGTCTCCAGGAGCGGCACGATGCCGATCTTCGCCCAGCCGCCGTGCAGGTCGAGCAGGCCCGCCTCGCGGGCGAGGAGGGCGGCGGCGAACACGTCGTCGGCGCCCTGGCACATCGAGATGACGTACGACTCGATGACCTCGGGTCCGAAGACCTCCAGGGCCCGCTTGACCGTCTGGAAGACGCCGATGGTCTTCTCGCCGGCGGCGTCGACCGGTGCCGGGGTCGGGGCCAGCGGGCGCCGGGAGCGCAGTTCCTTGGCCAGGAGCTTGGCGCGGTACTCGCGGGGCATGTCGGCGTAGCGCCAGGACTCCTCGCCGAGCCGGTCGAAGAGCTGGCCGAGGGCGTGGTGATGGGCGTCCGCGTGTTCGCGTACGTCCATGGTGGCGAGCTGGAGACCGAAGGCGGCCAGCGTGCGGATGGTGCGGTTCATGCGGCCGTCGGCGAACAGCGCGCCGCGGTGCTCGCGCAGCGAGCTCTGGATGAGGGTGAGGTCGCGCAGCAGCTCGGCGGTGCCGAGGTAGTCGCGGCCGGCCTCGTGCGGGATGCCCCTGGCGAGGCGCTGCTTGGTGTTCTCCAGCTTCTGGCGGATGCAGGTGGCCTTGAGCCGGTAGGGCTCCTCGGCGTTCAGCCGCTTGTAGCGGGGGCTGATCTCCGGCAGTCGCTCCAGGTCGGCCCGCAGGGAGTCCAGCAGTTCCTCGGTGGCGCCGGTGTACCGGATCGAGTTCGACAGGAAGCCGCGCAGTTCGTCGATCATCTCCAGCGCGTCGTTGATGCCGTGCTCGTGCTGGAGGATCAGGACGTCCCAGGTGACCTCGGGGGTGACGTTCGGGTTGCCGTCACGGTCCCCGCCGATCCAGGTGCCGAAGGTGAGCGGCCGGGTCTCGTCGGGCACCTTCACCCCGACGCGCTCCAGTTCGGCGGTGAGGTCCTCCAGTACGTCGCCGACGGCGCCGGCGTGCAGCTCGTCCAGGTAGTAGATGGCGTTGCGGGCCTCGTCGGCGGGCTCGGGGCGGACCACGCGCAGCTCGTCGGTCTGCCACACCAGGTCGATGTTCTCCGCCAGCCGGGTGTCGTAGCGGCGGCGGTCGGCCTCGATGACGGGGGTTTCGAGCAGGGCGGCGATGCGGCGCAGCTTGTTGAGGACCGAGCGGCGGGCCGCCTCCGTCGGGTGGGCGGTGAAGACGGGGCGGACGTTGAGGTTCTTGACCGTCTGGCGCAGGTGCTCCGGGTCGGCGTCCTTGAGCCGGTCGGCGGTCCGGGAGAGCAGTCCGCCCTCGGCGGCCCGCTTGGCGCGCAGCTCACGGCCGCGGTGCACCTGCTCGGTGACGTTCGCCAGGTGGAAGTAGGTCGAGAACGCGCGGACCAGCTTGGCCGCGGTCTCCAGCTCGGTGCCGCGCAGCAGCTCGGCGGCGGCCTCGCCGTCCTCGCGGGTCAGGCGGCGGACCTTCTCGACCAGTTCCAGGAGCTCGGGGCCCTCCTGGCGGACGAGGGTCTCCCCCAGCAGGTCGCCCAGGCGCCGGATGTCGGCGCGCAGCTCGCTGCTGGTCGTCGTGGTCTGGTCGTCGGCACTGCTCACAGGTGCGGCTCCTTGCAGTGTGGAAGCTCGGCTGAAGAGTGTGGAAGCTCGTCTGAAGCTCGTCTGGGAGGGAACCCGGGTGACGACCGCGCGGCGGCTGCCGCTTAGGGACGTGGCATCCGGGAATAAACAGAACGGACCGCGCTGTCCGACCGACTCCAAGGATAGGTGTCCAGGTGGACGCGCAAGGTCTCGGGCTGTTGCCGCTCTGCAGCGCGCTGCCATACTTACGATGCCGTAGGTTACGGAAGCGTAGGGGTTCCCGTCACACAACGGGAGAACCCTGGGAGCCGTACCCGGCCACCCTCTTCCCCACCCTCGAATCCCACAGGGGACGCCCATGAGCACGAGCTCCGATGTGATCGACGACGCCCCGGGGGCGAGCGACGACCCCTCCTTCCCCCCTGGCACCCTGGGCGGAGACAAGAAGGGGTCACTCGAACAGCTCACGCTCCTTCTCTTCATCACGGTCCCGTTCCTCGCGCTGCTCGCGGCGGTACCGCTGGTCTGGGGCTGGGGAGTGAGCTGGCTGGATCTCGGCCTGCTGGTCTTCTTCTACTACCTGGGCTGTCACGGCGTGACGATCGGCTACCACCGCTACTTCACGCATGGTTCCTTCAAGGCGAAACGCCCGCTGCGGATCGCGGTCGCCATCGCGGGTTCGATGGCGGTCGAGGGCCCGGTGATCCGCTGGGTCGCCGACCACCGCAAGCACCACAAGTTCTCCGACGCGGAGGGCGACCCGCATTCGCCGTGGCGCTACGGCGAGACGGTTCCGGCGCTGATGAGGGGCCTGTGGTGGGCGCATATCGGCTGGATGTTCGATGAGGAGCGGACCCCTCAGGAGAAGTACGCTCCCGACCTGATCAAGGACCCGGCGATTCGCGCGATCTCGCGCCAGTTCATCTACTGGACCCTGCTCTCGCTCGCGCTGCCGCCCCTGATCGGCGGTGTGGCGACGATGTCCTGGTGGGGCGCGTTCACCGGCTTCTTCTGGGGCTCACTCGTCCGGGTGGCCCTGCTGCACCACGTGACCTGGTCGATCAACTCGATCTGCCACGCGGTGGGCAAGCGCCCGTTCAAGTCGCGTGACCGCTCGGGCAACGTGTGGTGGCTGGCCGTGCTGTCCTGCGGCGAGTCCTGGCACAACCTGCACCACGCCGACCCGACTTCGGCCCGGCACGGGGTGGAGCGCGGCCAGTTGGACTCCTCGGCCCGGATCATCCGTTGGTGCGAGCAACTGGGCTGGGCGTACGACGTGCGCTGGCCGTCACGCTCGCGTATCGATTCCAAGCGTGACACCGACGGGTCCGCCTCCCGGCGCGAGACGGAAGCCCCCGACCCGGCATGATTGACGGCGTGGCGACCGACTCCAGCAGCACCCCGAACAGCAACGAAAAGCCGCGCCGTGCGCGTCGCACCCGTATGACCGGTGCCGAGCGCCGTCAGCAGCTGCTGGAGATCGGCCGCACGCTGTTCGCCGCGAAGGGTTTCGAGGGCACGTCGGTGGAGGAGATCGCGGCCAAGGCGGGCGTCTCCAAGCCGGTGGTCTACGAGCACTTCGGCGGCAAGGAGGGCCTGTACGCGGTGGTGGTGGACCGTGAGATGCGCCGGCTGCTGGACATGGTCACCGGCTCCCTGACGGCGGGTCACCCGCGTGAACTGTGCGAGCAGGCCGCCTTCGCCCTCCTGGACTACATCGAGGAGTACACGGACGGCTTCCGCATCCTGGTCCGCGACTCCCCCATCCCCCAGTCCACGGGCTCCTTCGCCTCGCTCATCTCCGACATCGCCACCCAGGTGGAGGACATCCTGGGCCGCGAGTTCAGGAACCGCGGTTTCGACTCGAAGCTCGCCCCGCTCTACGCGCAGGCCCTGGTCGGCATGGTCGCGCTGACCGGCCAGTGGTGGCTGGACGTCCGCAAGCCCCGCAAGGCCGAGGTCGCCGCGCATCTGGTGAACCTGGCCTGGCACGGCCTGGACGGCCTGGAGCCGAAGCCGCGCTTGATAGGGCACCGCAAGAGCTGAGTGGTCGATCACGGGGCCGTTATCGACCACAAGATTAACCTTGTGGAATCATCCGCGCATGACTGAGATTGCGATCAGCGCGGCCCGCTCCCAGCTCGGAGATCTTGTCCGCCGAGCGGCCCACGGCCGGGAGACCATCGCCCTCACGGACCACGGCCATGTGGCAGCGCTCCTCGTCTCCCCTCAGGTCATAGAGGATCTCGAAGACGCCCTCGCGGTCGCCGACCATCAGCGGCGCAAGGCCGAGGGCACGCTGGACGAAGGCATCCCCCACGAAGAAGTCGGGCGGCTCCTGGGGCTGCGTCCGTGACGTACCGCATCACATGGGAACCGGAGGCCACGAACACGGCGGTGCGGTTCCTCAAGGACGACCCCACGGGCCTCGCCGCGGTCTACGAAGCCGTCGACGCGCTCGCCGAAAGCCCGCGCCCGACCGGCTCCACCCCGTACGGACCTCAGATCCGGCGCCTCCGTGTCGGCGACCACCGGGTCCTCTACCTGATCGACGACGAAGTCGTCCGTATCCTCGTCATGAATCCGGTCCGTACGTCCTGACGACCGGTTCCAGGAACTCCAGCCGGTTGCCGACGGGGTCCTCGGAGTAGAAGCGGCGGTGGCCGGGCAGGGCGTCGTCCCAGGTGACCGGGGCCCCATGGGACTCCAGCCGGGCGGCGTAGGCGTCGATGCCGGTGACCCGCAGCCCGGGGTGCGCCTTCCGTGCGGGCCGGAATCCCGCTCCCCCGTCCCCGGAAGCGCCCTCGATACCCAGGTGCAGCTGCACGGCCCCCGCCCGGAACCAGCAGCCTCCGCGCGCGGCCAGGACGGGCGGCTTGGGGATCTCGGCCATCCCGAGAGCGCCGACGTAGTAGCGGCGCAGGAGGTCCTCCGACCCCGGCGGGGCGGCGAGCTGGACGTGGTCGATGGCGGCGAGCACGCTCAGGCCGCCTTCCGCGCGACGGCGAAGATCCGCCGGAAGGGGAACACGGTGCCGTGCCCGGTCGCCGGATACGCCTCGCGCAGCGCGTCCCGGTACTCGGCGACGAAGGCCTCCGCGTCCGCCCCCAGCTCGGTGAGAACCGGCCGCAGCCCCGTCCCCTTCACCCAGTCGAGGACGGGGTCCTCGCCCTGGAGGAGATGCAGGTACGTCGTCTCCCAGACGTCGGCCTCGCAGCCGAGGGCGGTGAGCTGCTCCAGGTAGACGGCCGGGGTGTGCACGGCGTCGTCGTGGCGCAGCGCCTCGGCCAGGCGGTCCTTCCAGCGCGGGGAGTGGGCGAGTTCGCGCATCAGGCGGTGGCTCGGGGCGTCGAAGTTGCCGGGGACCTGGAAGGCGAAGGTGCCGCCGGGGGCGAGGCCCGCCACCCAGTCGGGGAAGCGGGTGACGTGTCCGGGCACCCACTGCAGGGTCGCGTTGCTGATCACCAGGTCGTACGGTTTCGCGGGTGTCCAGGTCCTGGCGTCCGCCGGGGCGAAGTCGAGACGGCCGCCGCCCGGGGTGGGGCCCGCGAGCGCCTCGGCGCGTGCCAGCATCTCCGGGGAGCTGTCCAGGCCGGTGATCCGCGCGGTGGGCCAGCGTTCGGCCAGCACCGCCGTCACGTTCCCGGGGCCGCAGCCGAGGTCGGCGATGCGGGCCGGATCACGCGGCAGCTCCGGGACCCGGGCGAGGAGGTCGGCGAAGGGGCGTGCGCGGTGGCCGGCGTGACGCAGGTACTGACCCGGGTCCCAGGTGGCGGCGGTGGCGGGCATGGGCAGGCCTCCTCGAAGTCGTACGGACATCATGTCCGGGCAGAGCTCCACCCTCACATCCAACTATCTCGACGTCAAGAGACTTTACGTCGAGAGACTCCACATCAAGAGACTTCACGTCGACACAACCACTACACTGATCGTCATGGAGGACGAGGTCGATCGGCTGGTCGGAGCGTGGCGCCGGGAGCGCCCTGACCTCGACGTGGAACCGCTCGAGGTACTCAGCCGGGTCAGCAGGCTGGCCCGGCATCTGGACCGCGCCCGCCGACTGGCGTTCTCCGAGCACAGCCTGGAGCCCTGGGAGTTCGACGTCCTGACCGCGCTGCGGCGCGCCGGCTCCCCGTATCAGCTCTCCCCCGGCCAGCTGCTCACCCAGACCCTCGTCACCTCAGGCACGATGACCAACCGCATCGACCGGCTGACGCAGAAGGATCTGGTGGAGCGCCTCCCGGACCCGAGCGACCGACGAGGCGTCCTCGTACGCCTCACCGACGAGGGCCGCGACCGCGCCGACCAGGCACTGGCCGGGCTCCTCGACCAGGAGCGCGCGATCCTGGCGGAACTCAGCAGAGCCCAGCGTGGCGAACTCGCCTCGCTGCTACGCCAGTTGACCGCCCCGTTCGACAACATCCCCGGCTAGGTCGACGGGCCCGACCCCGGCCCGCCGGGCGAGGGCCACGGCGGCGAGCGTCGAGTGCACGCCCAGCTTCCCGAGCACGTTCTGCATATGGGTGCGGACGGTGTGCGGCGAGAGGAACAGCCGCTCCGCGACGGCCTTTCGCCCCAGTCCCGCGACCATGCACCGCAGCACCTCCCGCTCCCGGGGCGTCAGCGACTCCACCAGCCGCTCGCTCTCGGTGCGGTGCTTGCGCGCGGCCGTCAACTCCCGCAGCACACCGGTGAGCAGGGCGGGCGGGAGATGCGTCTCGTCCCGCAGCACACCCCGTATGACGGTGAGGAGCCGCGAGAGGGAACAGTCCTTGGCGACCCAGCCCGAGGCACCGGCCTGCAGGGCGAGCGCGGCCCGGCGCGGGTCGTCCTTCTCGGCGAGTACGACGATGCGCACGCCGGGCTGGCCCGCACGGACACCCGCGACCAGCGAGATGCCGTCGACCAGCCCGTCCTCGTTGCTCTCCTGCACCGGGACGGCGGGCCTGGCGCCCGGCACGTTTCCGCCGAGGTCGGCGTCCACGAGCAGCACGTCGAACCTACGGCCCTCCGCCGCCGCCCGTTCCAGGCAGCGCAGCGCGGCCGGGCCGCTGCCGGCCGCGGACACGTCGACATCGGGTTCGGCGGCCAGAGCCGCGGCGAGCGACTCGGCGAAGATGCGGTGGTCGTCGACGACCAGGACTCGGATGCGAACCACAAAAACCCCCTTCCCCACGCTCCTGAGGAGCGGGGGATACCCCATTGTCGGGGGACGACCCGCGCAGGTACGACACCCGGAGAGAACCCGAACCGGTCTCCGGCTCGGAGAACGGGGCGCCGCAGCCGCACGGCCGCCGCCGTGCTGGAAGTGCTACCCCCACTCCGGGTGTCGTACCCGGCTGTCTCGCCCCCTGATCAGCACCGGCCCCCACCGGTGCTGTTCATCAGAGTACGGCCGGGGGCCCGGAGCGGAAGGTAATTTGCAGAACTGATTGGCCGGGGCGTTTAGGGTGAGTCGTATGTTTCGTATGGAGACAGAAGTCGACAAAGGCCGACGTGAACTGCTCCGCCAACGGCTGCTCGACACCAACACGGCGGCGTCTCCCGTCCTGCGCGCGCTGCGCGGGACCCCGGCCGAGCGGGAACTGCCCCTCCACATCTGGGCCCTGGACTCCGCCGGCGAGCTCGCGGGCGGGCTGGTCGGGCACACCTGGACGACGTGGCTGCACGTCACGTATCTGTGGGTGGACGGCGTCCACCGGGGCTCCGGTCTGGGTTCCCGGCTCCTCGCCGAGGGGGAGCGCATGGCGCGTGAGGAGCGGGGCTGTGTCGCCGTCCGGTTGGAGACGTGGGACTTCCAGGCGCCCGAGTTCTACAAGAAGCAGGGGTACGAGGTGGTGTGCGTGGTCCCCGACTATCCGCCGGGGACCACGGAGTACACGCTGACGAAGCACCTGGGCTGACCGGGGGTTTCCTCGCCCCCGGTCAGCCCGGACGAAAAAGGCCAGGTCAGTGCAGTCGGCGGGCGCCCGTCGAAGGGACCGCCGGGAACACCCGCGGCGCGGTGTACCCGGCAGCCGCGAACGCCTCCGTCACCGCCTTGCCGACAAAGTCCACGTCGGCCGACTCGACCAGCACGATCGCCGAGCCCCCGAAGCCGCCCCCGGTCATCCGCGCCCCCAGCGCCCCCGCGGCGTTCGCCGTGGCGACGACCAGGTCCAGTTCCTCGCAGGAGATCCGCAGATCGTCCCGCAGCGACGCGTGTCCGTCCGTGAGGACCGGCCCGATGGCCCGGACGTCCCCGGCGTCCAGCAGCGCGATGACCCGCTCCACCCGGTGGTCGTCGGAGACGACATGGCGCACGTACCGGCGCACCCGCTCGTCGGACAACCGGGCGAGCGCCGCGTCCAGGTCCTCGTACGCGACGTCCCGCAGATGGGAGACGCCCAGTTGCCGCGCGCCCTCCTCGCACCCTTCACGCCGCTCGGCGTACGCCCCGTCGCCCAGCGCGTGCTTCACCCGGGTGTCGAAGACCAGCAGTTCCAGGCCCTGGGAGGCCAGGTCGAAGGGGACCTGGCGGATCGACAGGTCCCGGCAGTCCAGGTGCAGCGCGTGCCCCTCGGCGCAGCACGCCGACGCCGTCTGGTCCATGATCCCGCAGGGCACCCCGACGAAGTCGTTCTCGGCGCGCTGCGCGAGGCGGGCCAGTTCGGGCCGGGTGAGCCCGAGTTCGTACAGCTCGTCGAGGGCGAGCGCCGTCACGACCTCGAGGGCGGCCGAGGAGGACAGCCCGGCCCCCGTCGGCACGGTCGAGGCGAGATGGATGTCGGCACCCGTCACCGCGTGCCCGGCCTCGCGCAGCGCCCACACCACACCCGCCGGGTACGCGGCCCAGCTGGTGTTCGCCAGCGGCGTCAGCTCGTCGACGCGCAGCTCGACGACCGGCCCCTCGATGTCGGCCGAGTGCAGCCGCAGCACCCCGTCGTCGCGGCGCGACACCGCGGCGACCGCCGTGTGCGGCAGCGCGAGCGGCATCACGAACCCCTCGTTGAAGTCCGTGTACTCGCCGATCAGATTGACCCGGCCGGGCGCCGCCCAGACGCCCTCGGGCGCGGCGCCGTACAGCTCCTCGAAGCCCTCGCGAACCCCCACCTACTGCTCCCTTGCGATGTTCTGCGCGAACGCCCACGCGTCCGCGACGATCCCGGCGAGGTCCGCGCGGGACGGGCTCCAGCCCAGCCGCTCGCGCGCGGTCTCCGCGGAGGCGACCAGGACGGCCGGGTCCCCGGCACGGCGCTCCGCCATGACCTCGGGGATCGGGTGCCCGGTCACCTGACGGACGGTCTCGACGACCTCCCGGACCGAGAACCCGTTGCCGTTGCCGAGGTTGCAGATGAGGTGCTCACCAGGGACGGCGGCCTTCAGCGCCAGCAGATGCGCGTCGGCCAGATCCGCGACGTGGATGTAGTCACGGACGCAGGTGCCGTCCGGCGTCGGGTAGTCGTCGCCGTAGACGGAGATCGCCTCGCGGCGCCCCTGCGCGACCTGGAGCACCAGCGGGATCAGGTGCGACTCGGGGTCGTGCCGCTCGCCCTGCGCGCCGTAGGCGCCCGCCACGTTGAAGTACCGCAGCGACACCGCGCCCAGTCCGTGCGCCGCGGCCTCTCCGGTGATCATGTGGTCGACGGCGAGCTTGGAGGCGCCGTAGGGGTTGGTGGGCCTGGTCGGCGAGGTCTCGACGATGGGAGTGGTCTCCGGCTCGCCGTACGTCGCGGCGGTCGACGAGAAGACCAGCCTGCGCACGCCCGCCTCGCGCATGGCCGCGAGCAGCGCCATCGTGCCGCCGACGTTGTTGTCCCAGTACTTCTCGGGCTTCACGACGGACTCGCCGACCTGCGAGAACGCGGCGAAGTGCAGGACGGCGTCGTACGAGGCGTCCAGCCACTTGGCGGCGTCGCGGATGTCGCCCTCGATGAAGCCGGCCCCACCCGGGACGCCCTCCCGGAAGCCGGTGGAGAGGTTGTCGAGGACGGTGACCTCGTGGCCGGCCTCGATCAGGTGCTGCGCGACGACACTGCCGACATATCCGGCGCCACCGGTGACCAGGTACTTCCCACTCATGTACTCGCTACCTCTCGCAGTCGCTGAGCCGCGGCCTCCGGCGGCACGTCGTTGATGAACACACTCATGCCGGACTCGGAACCCGCGAGGAACTTCAGCTTGCCGGAAGTGCGGCGAATGGTGAAAAGCTCGAGGTGGAGCGCGAAGTCGTCGCGGTTGACGCCTTCGAACTCCTCCAGAGCGCCGAACGGCGCCTGGTGCCAGGCGGCGATGTACGGCGTCGGAGGCTCCCCCGCCCCTTCCTTCTCCCCACCCGGTCCGTCGAAGATCCGGTCGAAGCGCTTCAAGAGTTCCAGATAGACCTGGGGGAACTCCTTGCGGGCGTCCTCGCCGAGGCCGAGCAGGTCGGGCACCCTGCGCCGGGGGTAGAGGTGGACCTCGTAGGGCCAGTGCGCCGCGTACGGCACGAAGGCCACCCAGTGCTCGGTCTCCAGGACGATCCGTTCGCCCTCGGCCAGCTCGCGCACGACGACCTCGTCGAAGAGGTTCCCGCCGCCGGTCGCCTCCTTGTGCGCGGCCAGGGAGCGCAGCATCAGCGCCGTGCGCGGGGTGGTGAACGGGTAGGCGTAGATCTGCCCGTGCGGGTGACCGAGCGTGACGCCGATCTCGGCGCCGCGGTTCTCGAAGCAGAAGACCTGTTCGACGGAGGGGAGATGGGACAGCTCCGCCGTCCGGTCCGTCCACGCCTCCAGGACGATCCCCGCCTGTTCCTCGGTCAGGTCGGCGAAGGACGAGTCGTGGTCGGAGGTGAAGCAGACGACCTCGCAGCGGCCGGAGTCACCGGCCAGGGAGGGGAAACGATTCTCGAAGACCACGACGTCGTACGAGGAGTCGGGGATCTCGCTCAGCCGGTCGCCCTGGGAGGGGCACAGGGGGCATTCGTCGGCCGGCGGGTGGTAGGTGCGGCCCTGCCGGTGCGAGGCGATCGCCACCACGTCGCCGAGGAGCGGGTCGCGGCGCACCTGGGAGCTGGTGACGGTCGGCTCCAGTGGACGCCGGTCCACCGCGTCGCGCACCGTGTCGTCGCGCGAGTCGTAGTAGATCAGCTCACGACCGTCGGCAAGCCGGGTCGAGGTCTTCTTCACCGCTGGACTCCTCATCAGCACCGCTTCGAACCAGCAAAGCCACCCAACAGAACCAAACACAACAAATCACAAAGCAACAGTAACGTCAATGCCTGTGCGGGTTTGGGGGGTCTCTGTGAGGCTGGGGCGGTCTCTGGGGCGCACGGGGCATAGATACCGGCATGCCTACCCCCACCTACCTGGCCGACGGGGCCGTCCACCTGGCTTCCGGGCACCTGGCCTCCGGCCCCACCGCCCAACTGGCCGCAGGCCTCCGGCTCCCCACGAACGGGCTCGACTACACGATCCTCGGGATCTACTTCGTCGTCGTCCTCGGCATCGGCTTCGCCGCGAAACGCTCGGTCAGGACGAGCCTCGACTTCTTCCTCTCCGGGCGCTCGCTGCCCGCCTGGGTCACCGGCCTCGCGTTCATCTCCGCCAACCTGGGCGCCACCGAGATCCTGGGCATGGCCGCGAACAGCGCGCAGTACGGCGTCTACACCGTGCACTGGTACTGGATCGGCGCCATCCCCGCCATGGTCTTCCTCGGCCTGGTGATGATGCCGTTCTACTACGGCTCGAAGGTCCGCTCGGTCCCCGAGTTCCTTCTGCTGCGTTTCGACAAATGGGCACACCTGCTGAGTTCGATCCTGTTCGCCTTCGCGGCGATCCTGATCGCGGGCGTGAACCTCTACTCGCTCGCGATCGTCGTCGAGGCACTGCTCGGCTGGCCGCAGTGGGTGGCGATCGTGGTCGCCGGCTTCTTCGTCCTCGCCTACATCACCCTCGGCGGTCTGTCGTCCGCGATCTACAACGAGGTGCTGCAGTTCTTCGTCATCCTCGCCGCGCTGATCCCGATCGCGGTGCTGGGTCTGCACCGGGTCGGCGGGTGGAACGGTCTGACGGACTCGCTCGACAAGTCCCACGGCACCCACTTCACCACGGCGTGGAGCGGCACCGGCATCGGCAGCGACAACCCGCTCGGCGCCAACTGGCTGACCATCGTCCTCGGCCTCGGCTTCGTGCTCTCCTTCGGCTACTGGACGACGAACTTCGCGGAGGTGCAGCGCGCGCTGTCGGCCAAGAACCTGAGCGCGGCCCGGCGCACCCCGCTCATCGCCGCGTACCCGAAGATCTTCATCGTCTTCCTGGTGATGATCCCGGGCCTGGTGGCGGCCGTCCTGGTCCCGAAGATCGGCACGAGCGGCTCGGACCTCCAGTACAACGACGCGATCCCGTACCTGATGCAGGAACTGCTGCCCAACGGCGTGCTCGGCATCGCGGTGACCGGGCTCCTCGCGGCCTTCATGGCGGGCATGGCGGCCAACGTGTCGTCCTTCAACACCGTGTTCACCACCGACATCTGGGCGAAGTACGTGATCAAGGACCGGGAGGACGCCTACTACATCCGCTTCGGCCGCCTGATCACGGTCGTCGGCGTCCTCGCGTCGATCGGCACGGCCTTCCTGGCGTCGTCCTTCTCCAACATCATGAGCTACCTCCAGACCCTCTTCTCCTTCTTCAACGTGCCGATGTTCGTGGTCTTCATCGTCGGCATGTTCTGGAAGCGGGCGTCCGTGAAGTCGGGCTTCTGGGGCCTGCTGGCGGGTACCACCGCCGCGATGGTCAACTACTTCGTCATCTACAAGCAGGGCATCATCGGCATCCCCTCCGACCAGGGCGCGAACTTCGTGTCGGCGATCGCGGGCTTCGTGGCCGGCGCCGTGGTGATGGTCGCGGTCTCCCTCTTCACCGCGCCCAAGCCGGCGGAGGACCTCCAGGGCCTGGTCTACGGGACCCGCTCACCGGGCGCGGCCGAGCCGGCCGCCGCCGGCGACGACGCCTGGTACCGCAGGCCCGCCCTGCTGGGCTGGGGCGCGCTGATCCTGGCGGCGGCCTGCTACATCCCGTTCTCGTTCTGATCCCGCTCCCGCGTCCGCATCCACCCCGAAGAGAAAGGCCCGGAAAACCATGTCCGACCACTACTCGGACCGCGACGTCCAGCGCGAGGTCACGGAGCTGGAGAAGAAGTCCGCGACCGCGGCGCGTCTCTTCGACATCCGCCGCATCATCGGCGGCCTGTTCGTCGTCTACGGCGTCATCGTCACGGTCGCCGGCCTGACCGCCTCCGACGCCGACCGCACCAAGACGCAGGGCATCAACATCAACCTCTGGACCGGCCTGGGCATGCTGGCCCTGGGCCTCTTCTTCCTGGCCTGGCTGTGGCTGCGCCCGCCGGCACCGCCGGTACCGGCCTCCGGGGAGGAGGAACCGGCCGAGTAGCCGGGGCGGCCTCCGGGCCGGTACGGAACCGGGACCCGGGACTCCACCCCGGCCCTGCACTCCACCCCGGCCCGGCTACGTCGCCACCGGCCCCGCCCGGTCCAGCAGTCCCGTCCGTGCCGCCAGCGCCGCCGCCTCCAGCCTCGACCCCACGCCCAGCTTCATCAGGACCCGCTGGACATGGGTCCGGGCCGTGGAGGGCGCGATGCCCATGCCCGCCGCGATCAGCCGGGTGTCCTCGCCGTCGGCGACCCGGACCAGCACCTCGACCTCCCGGGGCGTCAGCATCTGGAGCAGGCGCTGGCCCTCGTCGTCCGGCTGGGCGGCGGGGTTGAGCAGTTCACTGAAGGCACCCTGGAGCAGGCCGGGGGCCACCGCCGCCTCGCCCGCCCTCGCCTTCATGATCGCCCGCTCGACGCCCTCGATACGCTCGTCATGGCGTACGTATCCCGACGCGCCCGCGGCGAACGCGGCGGCGATGCCACGCGGGTTCGGCACCGGCCCCAGCACCACGACCGCCACCTGCGGACGCTCCCGCTTGATCTTGACCACCGGGTCGAACATCCCCGGCTCGGCCGGTGTCGCCGTACCGATCAGGCACACCTCGGGTGCCCTCGTGATCACCAACTCCGCCGCTCCCGCGGCGGGCGCCGCCGCGGCGAGCACCCGGTGCCCGCGCAGCTTCAACGCCGAGGCCAACGCCTCGGCGAGCAGCCGGTGGTCGTCGACCACCATGAGCCGCACTCCCATCGAGCAACCCCCCAGTCCCCCCAAGCATCCCCACTGGTTCCCCGTGGATTAGGAGCCCCCCGGCGCTCCATCCCCCGGAAGCTACACGCTTGTTCGACGTTGCGCTTCCCCTACCGGAGAGAACCGCCCCGGAATACCGAAATTCCTCGCATTCGGGAAGGACGAGGGGTAAGCGCACGGCCCCGCCCCTGAGCAGGGACGGGGCCGTGATCACGTGATTCCGGTCAGCGCGCGCCGAACGCGATCGCCAGATACTCCTTCTCGTCCGTGCCGGTCGGCTTGTGGGCGTAGACCGCGGACATGTAGAGACGACCGCCGCCGTAGAGGATCTCCGCGTACTCCGGGAGCATGCTCGTCTCCACGTCGCGGACCGACCGGGCCGCCGGGTTCTCCAGGAGCTTGGTCTCCTTGAAGGTGGTGCCGTCGATGCTGACGATCTGACCGCCCTTGTCGTACGGCGGCCGCTTGTACGCCAGGAGGTTGGCACCGTCCATGCGCAGCGGGGAGATCGTGTAGCCGTCGCCGGCGTTGGCGCGCTGGCCGGTCTGCTTCCCGGTGCCGAGGTCGAAGGCGACGATCTCGTCGGTCCTGCTGTACTGGCCGCTGCCGTCGTGTTCCTCGGTCGGGATGTAGAGCTTGTCGTTGCCGACCACCAGCATCGCGCAGGCCTCGGTCCTGCTGATGCCGTCGCACTTGGCGGCGTACGTCTTGCCGGGCGCCGAGATCCTGGTGCGCAGCCGGCCGGTCCTGTTGTCGATCGAGAAGAAGTCGGAGATGCCGCTGCCGTCCCCGGCGGTGTCGCCGACGTCGGCGGCGACCACGAGGGGGTCGGTCGACACGACACTCGCGTACTCGATGCCGGGCGACATCTTGTACTCGGAGATCACCTTCCCGGACTTCGGGTCGATGGTCTGGATGTGCAGCTGCCTCGTGCTGCCGTACGCACCGCACTTGCGGACCGCGACCAGCTTGTCGCCGCCGGCGTACCCGGCGTCGTAGCAGCTGTCCGTGGGCTTCGGCGACCAGAGCGCCTTGCCGGTGGAGAGGTCGAACGCGGCGCCGCCGCTGGTGCTGCCCGTGGCGACCGTGTTCCCGCTGACGGTGACGTTGTCCAGGCTGATCTTCTGGTCACCGGACTTGACGGACGTGGCCCACAGCTCCTTGCCGGCGGCGAGGTCGAGCGCGGCGACCTCGCTGCAGCCGTGCGAGGGCTGGGCCTTGGTCGGCATGGCGGGCTCGAAGACGATCGCCGTCCGGTCGGAGTCGGTGGTGTGCCGGCTGGCCGAGCACACCGGGCCGGGGAGCTTGATCGTCCACAGCTTGGCGCCGGAGTCGGGGTCGTAGCCGTCGACCTCGGCGTTGCCGCTCTTGGCGTACACCTTGCCGGTGAGCCAGGAGCCGACGGTGGTCACGCTGCTCCCGGCGGCCACGGACGGCGCGGGGACCTGGAAGAGGACCTTGGAACCGGTGTCGGCCGGCACCTTCTCCTCACCGTTCGAACCGGTGGTCCCGCCGCCGCCCGTACCGCCGTTGTCCTTCTTGCCGCCGGTGCCGCCGCCCGTACCGGACGAGTTGTTCTTGCTGTCGTCGCCCTTGCCGGAGGAGGTCGCGTACAGCACACCGCCACCGATGATCAGCGCGACGGCCACGACGGCCGCCACGATGATGACCGCCTGGCCGCTCATCTTCCGCCCGCCGCCGCCCTGGGGAACCTGCGGCTGCATGGGGTAGGTCGGCGGCTGCTGCGGATAGCCGTAGCCGTACGGCGGCTGCGCGGGCTGCCCGCCCGGATACCCGTAGCCCGGCGGGGACTGGGGCAGGGACTGGGGCGGGGGTGTCTGCGGGTATCCGTAACCCGGGCCCTGCGGGGGCTGCGGAGCGCCGAAGCCGCCCGGCGGCGGGTCCTGCGGAGCGCCGAACCCACCCGGCGGCGGGTCCTGGGACGCGCCGAACCCACCCGGCGGGGGCTCGTTGGGCGGCGGTGGGGGCGGCGGCTGGCTCATGATGTGTGCACCTCGGATACGGAAGCGTCGGGGACGTGGACGAAGCGGGTGCCGACGGCGGCGTGAGCGCGCTTCACTTGCCGTACGCCAGCATCAGCTTCTCCCTCGACTGGTCGTTGCCCGTCAGCCGGGTGGTGGAGATGTAGAAGCGCCCGTCCACGTAGTCGACGGCCTTCGAATAGAACCCGTTCTCGATCGACGCCGTGCCCTGCGGGTTCTGCAGCAGTTTCGCCGGTGTGTGGCCACTGCCCGTGGTCGGTATCGACACGACCTGTCCACCGGCCTCGTACGACGGCTCGACGTACGCGATCAGCCGGGTGCCGTCCGTCTTCATCGGCAGCATCGACTTGTCCGTCGGGGACTTGACGCGCCACTTCTCCTTGCCTGTCGCCAGGTTGAACGCGACGACCTCGTTGGCGCCGGTCTTCGCCTCGGTCGGCAGGTAGAGGGTGTTCGCGTCGGCGACGGCGCCGAAACAGCCCGGCAGATCCCGGTCGATGATGGCGAACCCGCACTCGGGCGCGAAGGAGTCCTTGCTCGACAGCTGCGAGCGGACACCTCCGTTGTCCTTCAGGGTGGTGACGTTGACCGTCTTCTTGTCGTCGTTGGTCATGTAGAGGACGACGGGGTCGACGGAGTAGGCGCGCACGACCCGCCAGCCCTTGGGGATCTTCGTGGTCCATCCAGCCCTGCCGGTGGCCGGGTCCAGCTCCTGCACCTCGTCGTGCTGGGTGGTGCTGCCGGCCCCGCAGGACGCGACGGACAGCAGTTTGGCGCCGCCCGCGAACGCGGCCGGATAGCAGGCCTGGCCGTATTTCTTCTTGTCCCAGAGCTTCTTGCCGCTGGTGACGTCGTACGCCGTACCGGACTGCGAACGGCCGACCATCAACGTCTTCCCGGTGACGGACAGTTCGACGGTGAGCGTGCTGTCGAAGAGCGCGCCGTCGGCGACCTTCACGCTCCAGCCCTTGGCTCCGGTGGCGAGATCGATCTGCTGGAGCTGGTTGCACTTGGCGCCGTCGCCCGCGCCGCTCATGTACGCCACCACGACCTTGTCGTCGGACGTCTTCTGCGGAGTGACCGCGCAGATCTTCTGCGCGAACGTGATCGGGTCCCAAGTGGGCTTGCCGTCACCGACGTTGTACGCGAACACCTGCTTGTACGCGGCCTTCACCGCGGCCTTGCCGGTGATCCACAGGCCGGGGGCGTCGGCGCCCGAACCGGGCGCGTCCGGCGCCTGCTTGTACCAGAGCACCTTCGCCTCACCGGCCCTACGGCCGTCGTTGAGATTCTCCGGGTCCCCGCCACCGTCACCGCTGCCGTCGCCCGGATTGGCCGAAGGCTGGGGCGCGGTGTTCTTGCCGCCCTGGCCGCCCTGGCCGTCCTTGGTGCCCTCGGCGACCGGCTTCTTCCCGTCGTCGCCACCGCCACCGCTGACGGCCCACACCGTGCCGCCGACGACGAGCAGCGCGGCCACGGCCGCCCCGACGACGACGGCGGGCCGCCTCTTGAAGGGGTTCCTGGAGCCGCCGGGTATGCCGGGCGGCCCAGAGCCCGGCGCGCCCGGATACGGCACCTGGCCGGGATAGCCGTACCCGGGCCCGTATCCCTGCCCCTGTCCGGGTACCTGCCCGTACCCCGCCTGCTGACCGTACGGAGCGGGCTGACCGTAGGGGCCCGGCTGCGCGTACGGGCCGGGCTGCTGCGGGTAGCCGTAGCCGGGCTGCGGCGGTCCGGCCGGCGGGGTCTGCGGGGGCGGGGGCGGGGGCGCCTGCGGCGGCTGCGCGGGCGGCGGCGGCGTCGCCCGCCGGGGATCCTGGGGCGGGCCGAAGCCGCCCTGCGCCGGTGGCTGGTCCTGTGGTGCTCCGAAGCCGCCCTGCGGCGGTTCACTCGGCGGCTGACTCATCAGCGCGTCCCCCTCATTCACTGATGCGGCGCCCCACCGGCGGCGTCGGCGGCCGGCCCCGCACGGGCCCCGACGGCGCCTCCGTCCCGCGCCACCCCGGTGGTTCTCAGACTGTTCTCAGACCGCTCTTTCTATCACTCCGCGCCCCTCGCACGAGGGGCCGATCGCTCCCCTGTTCCCAAGGGAGGACCGGCCCGTGATGCCCTCGTTACGCGCCTTCACGCCCCCTTCACGAGACGTGCGCGCCGCCCGCCCGAGGCTTACGCGTCCTCCGCGAGCTCCAGCCAGCGCAGCTCCAGTTCCTCGCGCTCGCCGGTCAACTCACGCAGTTCGGAGTCGAGTTCCGCGACCTTCGCGAAGTCCGTCGCGTTGTCGGCGATCTGGGCGTGCAGCCTGGTCTCCTTCTCGGAGACCTTGTCGAGCTGCCGCTCGATCTTCTGCAGTTCCTTCTTGGCGGCGCGCGCGTCCGCGGCCGAGGCCGCCTTGGCGGGCGCCGGAGCGGCGGCGAGTACGGCGGCCGCCGCGACCTCCTCGATCCGCTTGCGCCGCTCCAGGTACTCGTCGATCCCGCGCGGCAGCATGCGCAGCGTGGCGTCGCCGAGCAGGGCGAACACGTTGTCCGTGGTCCGCTCGATGAAGAACCGGTCGTGGGAGATCACGACCATCGAGCCGGGCCAGCCGTCGAGCAGATCCTCCAGCTGGGTCAGCGTCTCGATGTCGAGGTCGTTGGTCGGCTCGTCGAGGAAGAGGACGTTGGGCTCGTCCATGAGCAGCCGCAGCAGCTGGAGCCGCCGCCGCTCACCACCGCTCAGGTCGCCGACGGGCGTCCACTGCTTCTCCTTGTTGAAACCGAACGTCTCGCACAGCTGTCCCGCGGTCAGCTCGCGGCCCGTGCCGAGGTCGACGCGGTCACGCACGGCCTGGACGGCCTGCAGCACCCGCCAGGTCGGGTCGAGCTCGGCGACCTCCTGGGAGAGATAGGCGAGCTTGACGGTCTTGCCGGTGACGACCCGGCCGGCGGCGGGCTGCCGCTCGCCGTCGCTGCGGGCCGCCTCGGCCATGGCCCGCAGCAGCGAGGTCTTGCCGGCGCCGTTCACGCCCACCAGTCCGACCCGGTCGCCGGGGCCGAGATGCCAGGTCAGGTGCTTGAGCAGCACCTTGGGTCCGGCCTGGACGGTCACGTCCTCCAGGTCGAAGACGGTCCTGCCGAGCCGGGAGCTGGCGAACTTCATCAGCTCGCTCTTGTCGCGGGGCGGGGGCACGTCCGCGATCAGCTCGTTGGCGGCCTCGACACGGAAGCGGGGCTTGGAGGTACGGGCGGGGGCGCCGCGCCGCAGCCAGGCCAGCTCCTTGCGGACCAGGTTCTGCCGCTTGACCTCCTCGGTGGCGGCGATGCGCTCACGCTCGGCCCGTGCGAAGACGTAGTCGGAGTAGCCGCCCTCGTACTCAAAGACCGAACCCTTCTGCACGTCCCACATGCGGGTGCAGACCTGGTCGAGGAACCACCGGTCGTGGGTGACGCACACCAGCGCGGAGCGGCGCTCCCGCAGGTGCTGGGCGAGCCAGGCGATGCCCTCGACGTCCAGGTGGTTGGTGGGCTCGTCGAGGATGATCAGGTCCTGCTCCTCGATGAGCAGTTTCGCGAGCGCGATACGGCGGCGCTCACCTCCGGAGAGGGGGCCGATGACCGTGTCCAGTCCCTGCGGGAACCCGGGCAGGTCCAGTCCGCCGAAGAGTCCGGTCAGCACGTCCCGGATCTTGGAGTTCCCCGCCCACTCGTGGTCGGCCAGGTCACGGATGACCTCGTGGCGGACGGTGGCCGCGGGGTCGAGCGAGTCGTGCTGCGTCAGCACCCCCAGGTGCAGGCCGCCGGAGTGCGTGACGCGTCCGGTGTCGGCCTCCTCCAGCTTGGCGATCATGCGGATGAGAGTGGTCTTGCCGTCGCCGTTCCGCCCGACCACACCGATGCGGTCGCCCTCGCTGACGCCGAGGGAGACTCCGTCGAGCAGGGCACGGGTGCCGTACACCTTGCTGACGGACTCGACATTGACCAGGTTGACGGCCATTTCTCTCCTGACAAGGGGGACGATCGACCCTCAAGAGTAGTCCGACCGCCCCCGCACCCGATCCACCACCTTTCCCCGGTCAGGTGCGGGCCGTGCGTTCCACCAGCAGCCACCCCGCCAGCGTCATCGCGACAGCGACCGGCGCCGTCACCCGCACCGCCACCAGCACCGCCGTACGCCCGTCCAGAAGCCCCCCGAACCCGACCAGCGACAGCCCGAGGACGCCGAAGAGACACAGACCCACCCCCACGGCGGCAGCCACCCGCGCGCCCCCGGACACCGCCCGCACCCCCCGGACACCCCGGACACCCCGCACGGCAGTGCCCCGCTCGAACCCCCGGAACACGGCGACGAGCCCCGCGGTCACCACCACGGCCGCCACTCCCCGCACCGGCGCCTGCGCCCACCACTCCCCCGTGGCCGGCTCCGGCAGCCGTACCCCCAGCCCCAGCAGCACCCCGTACACCCCGAGCATCGCGGTGAGATGCCACAGGAAGGCGGTCATGGAGACTCCGTTGGCCGCGACGACCACCCGCCACACCCGCGGCCCGCGCAGCCACCGCCCCGCGGCCCCGCGCAGCAGTTCCACCCCGCCGACCAGCCACAGCCCGTGGCACAGCAGCGCGAAGGTCGGCGGTGCCATGTTCGAGATCCTCTCGCCGGGCATGCCGACCATGGAGAGCGGATACGGCCCGCAGGCGACCAGGAGCACCGCCCCGGCGAGCCCGGCGCCCGCGAGGAGGTACGGCCGCCGCAGTCTCCCGTCCGCGCGCAGGAAGCCGAGCTGGTGGACCGCGAGCCAGACGAAGGCGAAGTTGAGGAAGCCGACGTACGGGACACCGAAGCCGAACCGCAGGACGTCCACGCAGCCGGCCGCCGCGACGAGGCCGCCGAACGCGCCCCACCCCCGTCGCTCGTGGAGCCGGAGCAGCGGCGGTGTGAAGGCCACCATCGCCAGATAGATCCCTATGAACCACAGCGGCTGGGCGACCAGCCGCAGGGACACGTCCAGCAGGCCGCCGCTCGCACCGGCGAGTTGCAGCAGGAGAGCCGCCGCCCCCCACACTCCGATGAACACCATGGTCGGCCGCAGCAGCCGCTGGAGCCGCGCCCGCAGGAAGACGGCGTAGAGCGCCCCCTCCGTGTCCTCCCGCTCCGCCCGGCGCCGCAGCGAGCGGTACGACCGCGCGTGCGAGAACCCGCCGACGAAGAAGAAGACGGGCATGACCTGGAGCACCCAGGTCAGCAGTTGCAGCCGGGGCTGCACGGCGAGCAGATTCCCCACCTCGGCCCGTCCGTCGTCGCCCACGGAGACGGTGGCCATCAGCCAGTGCCCCAGCACCACCGTGCCGAGCGAGGCGACCCGTAGGAGGTCGATGTACTTGTCGCGCGTGGCGGGGGTGGCCGCGGCGAGGTCACGAACGCTTGATGCCATACCCGTACGGTCGCGCCGCGAGGCCGCCCGGCATCAGCGCGCCCGTACTCAAGTCGCCTCTGAGTACGGGCGCCGGCCGTGCGGAGAGGTCGGACAGGCCGGAGGGACCGGAGGGGTCACACGACGGTGGCGCCCGGCGCGGGTCCGTCGGTGATCCTCACCGTCCGGCAGGTTCCGGAAGCGCGCAGCGCCCCGGCCACCGTCCGCGCGGACTCGGCGTCGGCCGCGAGGAAGGCGGTGGTCGGGCCCGAGCCGGAGACGAGCGCGGCGAGGGCGCCGGCGGCGCGGCCCGCGGCGAGGGTGTCGGCGAGGGCCGGGAAGAGGGAGAGGGCGGCGGTCTGGAGGTCGTTGGAGACCGTGGCCGCGAGGGCGGCGGCGTCGCCCTTGGCCAGAGCGTCGAACAGCTCCTGCGAGGCGACCGGTTCGGGGATCCGTACCCCTTCGTTCAGCCGGTCGAACTCCCGGAAGACCGCCGGGGTCGACAGCCCGCGCTCGGCGATCGCGAAGACCCAGTGGAAGGTCCCGCCGACCTCCAGCGTCCGCAGCCGTTCGCCGCGTCCGATACCGAGTGCCGCCCCGCCGACCAGGCTGAACGGCACATCGCTGCCCAACTCGGCGCAGATGTCGAGGAGTTCCCGGCGCGAGGTGCCCGTTCCCCACAGGGTGTCGCAGGCGAGCAGCGCACCGGCGCCGTCGGCGCTGCCGCCCGCCATGCCGCCCGCGACGGGGATGTCCTTGGCGATGTGGAGGTGGACGGCGGGTTCGATGCCGTGGCGGCGGCCGAGTTCGAGGGCGGCGCGGGCCGCGAGGTTCGTACGGTCCAGGGGGACCTGGCCGGCGTCGGGGCCCGAGCAGGTGACGCGCAGCTCGTCCGCCGGCGTCACCGTGACCTCGTCGTACAGGCCGACCGCGAGAAACACGTTGGCCAGGTCGTGGAAACCGTCGGCGCGGGCACCGCCGACGGCGAGCTGCACGTTGACCTTGGCAGGGACGCGTACCGTCACCGTCTGCGTCACGGCTGGACCGGCTCCTTGTTCTCGGCGGTGTCCCCGGCGACGCGGTTCTCCGCGATGCGGGCGAACTCCTCGACGGTGAGGGACTCGCCGCGGGCCTGCGGGGAGACCCCGGCGGCGACGAGCGCGGCCTCGGCCGCGACGGGGGATCCCGCCCAGCCGGCCAGGGCGGCGCGCAGCGTCTTGCGGCGCTGCGCGAAGGCGGCGTCGACGACGGCGAAGACCTCGCGCTTGGAGGCGGTGGTCGCCACGGGCTCGGCGCGCCGGGTGAGGGACACGAGGCCGCTGTCGACGTTCGGAGCGGGCCAGAAGACGTTGCGGCCGATCGAGCCGGCCCGCTTCACGTCGGCGTGCCAGTTGGCCTTGACGCTCGGCACGCCGTACACCTTCGAGCCGGGGTCGGCGGCGAGCCGGTCGGCGACCTCCGCCTGCACCATGACGAGCGTGCGCTCGATGGTGGGGAAGGTGTCGAGCATGTGCAGCAGCACGGGCACGGCGACGTTGTAGGGGAGGTTGGCCACGAGCGCGGTGGGCGCGGGGCCCGGGAGCTCGGTCACCTGCATGGCGTCGCAGTGCACGAGCGCGAACCGGTCGGCGCGGGCCGGCATGCGGGCCTCGACGGTCGCCGGGAGCGCGCCCGCGAGGACGTCGTCGATCTCGACGGCGACCACCCGGTCGGCCGCCTCCAGCAGCGCGAGGGTCAGCGAGCCGAGGCCGGGGCCCACCTCGACGACCACGTCGTCCTCCCGGACGCCGGCGGTGCGCACGATGCGGCGCACGGTGTTGGCGTCGATCACAAAGTTCTGGCCGCGCTGCTTGGTGGGCCGCACGCCGAGCGCGCCCGCGAGTTCGCGGACCTCGGCGGGGCCCAGGAGGGCGTCGGGGGTGGGGCTGTTCACGCAGCCAGGGTACGGGGGCGACGACCCCGGCCGACTCCACCGCCCCCTCCGGGACGGAGGTACGGGGGCTCCAGCCCGTCCTGCGATCGAGGACGAGGCCGTTCAGGCCGGACGGGGGCCAGGGACGGAGCCCCCGGACCGGGCACACCGGAGGTCAGCCGTGGAGGCGGGGGCCGCAGTGGGGCCACGGGGTCGCGCCCCGCCGCACGTACAGCTTCTTCGCCCGCATGGTCTGCTCCGTGGCGGGCGCGTCCTGCGGCCGCCCCGACCCGCCGAGGCTGCGCCAGGTGTGGGTGTCGAACTGGTAGAGGCCCCCGTAGGTCCCGGAGGCGTCCACCGCGGCGGGCCGTCCCCCGGACTCGCACGCCGCGAGGCCGGACCAGTTCAGACGGTCGGCCCCCTTCACGGAGTCCGGCCGCGGCTTGGTACCGACCCGTACCGCCTGCGCCCGTGGTTCCCGTACCACCTCGGCCCCCATCCGCCGGGGGCGCTCCTTGACCCCGTTGACGGTCCGCAGCAGGTACAGGACGCGCCGGGTCCCCGGCTCACCGGCCCGGTCGACGACCTCCGTGCCGCGGAAGAGCGAGGGATCGTTCGTCCGTGTCACCTCGAAGGGGATCGCCTCCTCGCGGATCTCCCTGGACCCGGTGATCCGCATCACGCTGACCGTCTGTCCGTCCCGCGGGAAGTTCCCGGACGGTACGGACGTCGTGTCCTGGTTGCGCAGCGTGATCCCGGCCTCCTCGACGGCCTCCGCCACGGTCGCCGCGTTCGTACGGATCGTCCGCGCCCGGCCGTCCGCCATGATCGTCACCGTGCGTTCGGTGCGGACGTCGAGCGCGAGGCCCTCCCGGCCGATGGGCCGGGAGCGCGAGGCCGACAGGTACGCCCCCTCGGCCCGCACCCCGAGCTGTTCCAGCGCCCCGTCCACGGTGGCCGCCGTCGTCCACACCCTGCGACGGTGCCCGTCGAGCGTGAGGTGCACGGGCCGCCCGTAGTGGACCGCGACCTCGTCGCCGCTGTTCAACGGGGTGCCGGGGGCGGGTGCGACCACGTCGTGGGGGCCGACCCGCACGCCCTCGCCCCGGAGCAGTTCGCTCACGTCGTCCGCGAAGGTGTGCAGCGTGCGCGGCTTCCCGTCGACGGTCAGCTCGACGGCCTTGTCACTGGCGACGAAGGCGGAGGTGCCACCGGCCAGGAAAGCCACGACCAGCGCCTGCGGGAGCAGCCGGCGCAGCGGATCGGCGCGTTCGGTGACCCCTCGGCGCCGGGGCGCACGCCGGGCGGCTCGCCGCGCCTGTGCCCGCCCACCGGTCCGGAGTTCCGCCGTCGCCGCCTCGGCGCCCACGGGGTCCACGGGGTCCACGGGGTCCACCGGATGCGTCGAGGCCATCATCGGCCCCTGCGGGTGCTCCTGGAGGGGCAGCCGGGGCTCCGTGAGGGCCTGGGACAGCAGGGTGGCCGGGAACACCTGGGTCGTCCGGTCGGCCGAGGCCTCCTCGTACGCGGGCCGGTACGTGTCCCCCGAGCCGCCCGGCGGCCCGTCGGGACCGTCCGGAGGGCTGCCCGGGTCGCTCGGGCTGCCGTCGGCGTACGGCTCGGGGTTCTCGTACGACTCGTAGGGGCCGTAGGGCTCGTACGGTGCGTACGGTGCGTACGGTGCGTACGGCGTTGCGGTCAGGCCAAACGTCTCGTACTGCGAGTTGCTCACGACGACACGCTCCAGGGTCCGGATCGGGCGACCAGAACCTAGCGGAGCGGCCGTCACTCTCCCAAGCAACGCGGCTACGCTGTGTCGCGACACTGCCCCCGGCCGAGCCCCCGGAAAACGCCTGCGCGCGTTATCGCTCAGTAATCGAAAGCGCGGGCGGTGTTCGCCGAGAGCGCCGTCGCCAGCGCGTCCTCCCCGATGCCCCGCACGGCCGCCATGGCGCGGACCGTGACCGGAATGAGATACGGCGCGTTGGGCCGTCCGCGGTACGGCACGGGTGTCAGGAAGGGCGCGTCGGTCTCGACGAGGAGCAGTTCCAGGGGCGCCACGGCGATCGCGTCGCGCAGCGGCTGGGCGTTCTTGAAGGTCACGTTTCCGGCGAAGGACATGAAGTAGCCCGCGCGGGCGCAGATCCCGGCCATGTCGGCGTCGCCGGAGTAGCAGTGGAAGACGGTCCGCTCGGGAGCGCCCTCCTCCTTGAGGATGCGCAGCACGTCGGCGTGGGCGTCGCGGTCGTGGATGACCAGCGCCTTCCCGTGCCGCTTGGCGATCTCTATGTGGGCGCGGAAGGACCGTTCCTGGGCGGCTTCGCCCCCGGGACCCGTGCGGAAGTAGTCGAGTCCGGTCTCGCCGACGCCCTTGACCTGCGCGAGCGCGGCGAGGCGGTCGATCTCGGCGAGGGCCTCGTCGAGCGCGTCCTCGCCGCCCGGCCGCCGCGCGCCCTGGCGGGACCAGCCGTCGGGATCGCCGTGGACGATACGGGGCGCTTCGTTGGGGTGCAGCGCGACGGTCGCGTGGACGGCCTCGTACGCGGCGGCGGTCTCGGCCGCCCAGCGCGAGCCGTTCAGGTCGCAGCCGACCTGGACGACCGTCGTCACGCCGACCGACGCGGCCTTGGCGAGGCCTTCCTCGACCGTGCCGGACTGCATGTCGAGGTGGGTGTGCGAGTCGGCGACGGGCACCCGCAGCGGCTCGGGGAGCGGGGGTGCTTCGGTCTTGTCGGAGGGCATGCCCCGATCCTACGAAAGGGGCATGCCCGGTCTCACCCGAGCAGGTGCCGAGCCCCGCCCTGCGCGGTGAGCGTCAGCCCGCGCGGCGGTGGTGGAAGGGGTGCAGCAGGTCGGAGAGGTGCCAGTGGTGCGGCTCCTCGGACGTCACCGGCCCGCCGAGGTCCTCGTCCGGCGCCCCGCCACGCGCCGTCGCGGGCTGCCGGAGCAGCGGGCGGTCCGGGTGGTGCGGGCGGTCCGGATGGTGCGGGCGGTGCATGGAGTTCTGGACGGAGGACACCTGACCGGCGCGCATGATGCGCACCACGTGGCCGTCGCAGTTCTGGCAGGAGGGGCGGCTCAGCGGCGACGGCACGACACGGCCGTCCGCCACGTACATCACGAACTCGCTGCCCTCGGCGTCGTGGTGGTGCTCAATTTCGTACGACTGCTCCCAGCCGTGCCCGCAGTGCATGCAGGCGAAGGAGTACGACTCGTTGACGACGGCGGTCGCCGCGCTGCGATGGCCCGTCTGCTGCCTGGTGACCGGGCCGTCGACACGGCCGGTCCGTCCTGCGATCTCACTCATGCCAGTGCTCCTCTTGTCCGCTGGACAAGCGTCTTCGCCGACAGGATTCCCCCTGAATCCCTCCGGCCTTTCGAAGACTGGGGACCGGTGCGTCCCTTCAACCAGTGGACGCTTCTCCGGGCGCGAACGCATCCGGCCTGTCGAGTGTTGGAGTCGTTTTGGCCTTTCCTTGTCGGAACGGTCTCGAAACACGGTCTGAGCTTTGCTTTTGGTGTCCGCCCTTTGCCCTTCTATGGGGCGGTGTGTGCCGCGTTCTTTGCCGCTACGACCGCATCGAAGACATCGCGCTTGGGAATCCCGGCCTCCGCCGCCACCGCCGCGATGGCCTCCTTGCGGCGCTCGCCGGCCTCCTCGCGCACGCGCACCCGGCGCACGAGCTCTCCGGCGTCCAGTTCCTCCGCGCCCTTGGCCGGCGCGCCCTCGACGACGACGGTGATCTCCCCGCGCACGCCCTCGGCGGCCCAGGCGGCCAGCTCGCCCAGCGGCCCGCGCTTGATCTCCTCGTACGTCTTGGTCAGCTCGCGGCAGACGGCGGCCCGCCGGGTGTCCCCGAAGACCTCGGCCATCGCGGCGAGGGTGTCGTCGAGCCGGTGCGGAGCCTCGAAGTAGACCATCGTCCGGCGCTCGTCGGCGACCTCCCGCAGCCGCGACAGCCGCTCCCCCGCCTTGCGCGGCAGGAACCCCTCGAAGCAGAAGCGGTCGACGGGCAGCCCGGACAGCGCGAGCGCGGTGAGCACGGCGGACGGCCCGGGTACGGCGGTGACCTTGATGTCTTTCTCGACGGCCGCCGCGACCAGCCGGTAGCCGGGGTCGGAGACCGACGGCATGCCCGCGTCGGTCACCAGCAGCACCCGCGCGCCGCCCGCCAGCGCCTCGACGAGTTCCGGGGTCCGGGCCGCCTCGTTGCCCTCGAAGTACGACACGACCCGCCCGGTGGGCTGCACGCCGAGCGCCTGGGTGAGCCGGCGCAGCCTGCGGGTGTCCTCCGCGGCAACGACGTCCGCGCTCCGAAGCTCCTGGGCGAGCCGGGGCGGGGCGTCGGCCGTGTCACCGATCGGGGTGCCTGCCAAAACAAGGGTTCCTGTCACGGATCCATCCTCGCAGGGGCGATCCGCGGCAGCCTCATCCACCCATTAAGGCCCGTGCACGGGACTCGCACAGACCTGTTCCCTACGATGGCGCGGTGACCAGTACCGCGTCCTCCACGGACACCCGGCAGGGCCAGGCCGCCGAAGCGCAGCAGCCGTCGTGGCAGCAGCGGCTGCGCCGCTTCGGATACACGGCGCCGCCGAGAACCGATGTGCGCGACCGGCTCGTGCCGCCGTACGCCGAACCGAGCCCACGGATCTGGGCCGTGTTCGGCCTGCGCCACGAGGTCGCCGAGCGCCTCACGCGCTGGTCGGGCTGGGGAGGACCGCTCCTGGTGACCCTGCTCGCCGGGCTGATGCGGTTCTGGCACCTGGGCAGCCCGAAGGCGGTGATATTCGACGAGACGTACTACGCCAAGGACGCGTGGGCGCTGATCCACCGCGGCTACGAGGTCAACTGGGACAAGAACGCCAACGACCTGGTCCTCCAGCACAACGGGCACGTCTCGATCCCCACCGACGCCGCCTATGTCGTCCATCCCCCGGTCGGCAAGTACGTCATCGGGATCGGCGAATGGATGTTCGGGTTCAACCCGTTCGGCTGGCGCTTCATGACCGCGGTGCTGGGCACGCTGTCGGTGCTGCTGCTGTGCCGGATCGGGCGCCGGATGTTCCGCTCGACCTTCCTGGGCTGTCTCGCGGGCACGCTGATGGCGGTGGACGGGCTGCACTTCGTGATGAGCCGCACCTCGCTCCTCGACGGTGTGCTGATGTTCTTCGTACTGGCGGCCTTCGGCTGTCTGGTCGTGGACCGGGACCGGGCGAGAGCCCGGCTGGCGGCCGCGCTGCCGGCCGACGCGGACGGGGTCGTCCGCCCGGACGCGCACACCGCCGAGACGACCCGTCTCGGCTGGCGGCCCTGGCGCTGGACGGCGGGCCTGATGCTGGGACTGGCGCTCGGCACCAAGTGGAGCGGCCTCTACGTCCTCGCCGCGTTCTGCCTCATGTCCGTCCTGTGGGACGTCGGCTCACGCCGCGTCGCCGGTGCCCAGCACCCGTACGCCGCCGCCCTGAAGCACGACACGGGCTTCGCGTTCCTCGCGACGGTCCCGGTGGCGATCGTCACGTACCTCGTCTCCTGGACCGGCTGGCTCCTCTCGCCGGACAACGGCAAGGGCGGCTACTTCCGCAACTGGGCCGTGACCGACGGCAAGGGCGGCAACTGGACCTTCCTGCCCGACTGGCTGCGCAGCCTGTGGCACTACGAGCACGAGGTGTACAACTTCCACGTCCACCTCTCGTCGCCGCACACCTACCAGTCGAACCCGTGGAGCTGGCTCGTCCTGGGCCGCCCGGTCTCGTTCTTCTACGAGTCCCCGCTGCCCGGCAAGGACGGCTGCCCGTCCGACGCGGGCGGCAAGTGCGCCCGCGAGGTGCTGGCGCTGGGCACCCCGATCCTGTGGTGGGCCGCCTGCTTCGCGGTCGTGTACATGCTGTGGCGCTGGGCGTTCCGCCGCGACTGGCGCGCGGGCGCGATCGCCTGCGGCATCGCGGCCGGCTATCTGCCCTGGTTCCAGTACCAGGAGCGCACGATCTTCTTCTTCTACGCGGTGATCTTCCTCCCGTTCCTGTGCCTGGCCCTCGCCATGATGATCGGCGCGATCCTCGGCCCTCCCGGCTCCACGGAACGCCGGCGCGTCATCGGCGCGACGAGCGCGGGCGTCCTGGTCCTGCTGATCGCCTGGAACTTCATCTACTTCTGGCCGCTGTACACCGGCACGTCGATCCCGATAGAGCAGTGGCGGTCGCGGATGTGGCTGGATACGTGGGTCTAGCCGGGCGGACGTAGCAAGGGGGCGCGGCACTCTGCCGCGCCCCCTTGGTCGTTGTTGGCCGTCGTCGGCCGTCGTTGGCCGCCCTCGCACGGCCCGAGGACGGCCCAGGTCTGGGCCCGGCAGTATTTACAGACCCCCGCCTCCACACGGCGTGACGTGGCGTTTCCTCGGAGAGCGCCCGCGCACCCCACTGATGCCCCACAGGCCGCGAATCCGACCCTCGAAGGAGACGCCGAACGTGGGAGGCTTGGAAGCTGACAACCCACATGCGAGGGCGTGACGCAGGGGGCCGTTCCACGGGGCACATTCCTGAAGATCGCCGCAGCGCTGAAGACCAGGGTTGAAGCCGACCCTGACATGACAGTCCTGCCGTCCGCGGCCGAGCTCATGCGCGAATACAAGATCTCGCGCGGGGTCGCGCTGCGAGCGTTCGTTGCCACGTAGTAAACAACCTCCGAGCCCTTCGTGGTGTCACATCGCCGACCAGTTCGACATCCACCCCGAGGCCCTGCGCGGCTGGTGCGGCAGGCCGAGACCGACGACGGCGCGCGGTTGGGCAGTGACCGACCCTTAACCCTCACATCGAGGCGTCCTCCCGTGCGTTGCACGGGAGGACGCCTCGCTGACGACCCTCACTCAGTTGCTGTCAAGCACCCATGTGGTAGTAGCGCTGGGCCCTTCGACGATCCTGCGGTCGACCTCACCCTCAAACCCGCGCATTGCCCCCGGCGAGAACCCTTCGACGGGCACAGCCTGCGCGACTGCACAAGCCACAACCGTACTGTTTCCCGAGCGACCATTTGCGCTGTGCAGGTTTACGATCGCAGCTCACCACGGGAATCAAAAAAAGATGAAGCCGTGTCGGCAAGATCAGCCAATTCGACATCAGCCAGAATCTCACCATCAGACGATGATTGCACAGAAAAGCGACCGTTACCCTGCGGTTCGATGCATATCTCACCAGCATCCCTCTTAAAGGTATCAATAGCCAACCGAAAGACGTCGTGAGAGAAGAACGGAAACATGCCACTCAAGCGAGAGTTTGACCGCAGCGCGGCCAGCATCTCACGATGAGAGATTCGGTTATCATCCGCCAAAAGGATACCCCAAGCGGTTTCCGCAGGTTCGCCGCACTCGTAACCTTCAGCCGTTTTGGAAAACTCGATGAATGGAAAGCGCTCACGCAGAGGCGCAAGAAGTACACCGCTCCGCCATGCGTCGATAACTTCTGCAACGTCTCCCAGAGCGGTCGTGCTCCCGTTTGCCCAGACGAAATCACCCTCGGCACTGTCCATGGAGATTGAAAAGGCTTTCCGGTTCAGGACCGTGCTAATTCTGATGAGTCCACGACTCGAAGCAGCTTCGGCAGTGCGATACGCGCTGAGCCCTCGATCCGAGGCAGGTCGTACGTCTCCAAGGTCGAGACCACGGTCTTCCTCAAGGCGCCGAAGCGCCTGAGACAGACCCCCGTACGCCACTAGCTCTGGGTAGTACTTTGCGTCTGGAGCTTCAGCGAAGCTAGCCATCGACATATCCACGGCTCTCAGGCCTCTCCACGCTGTTGGTTACGACTCATCAGGACCCCACAGTAGCCACATCTTGGAAAGGGCGGGGTCTGTCGATCAGGCTGGCTCCTCCAACGGCAGCACGTCTCCGTTTGCATCGTAGAAGGTTATCGACTTCCATGACCGCTTCCCTGAGATCACCGACTTTGCAAGCCATGCCATCTCCTGCTCGGTCGCTTTCGATCCCGTCGACATCCCTCTCAGCGCGGAACCGGTAAAGCCCAGGGTTCGACCATTTCCGAGTCAAGAGGGACTATGCTGGGTAATTCGATCCAGATAGGGTAGTGGTCGTTTCTCAATTCTCTCCAAGTCCGGCCTCCGCGGCCGTCTCCTGTGCCTCTCCCGTCTGGACGGTGCAGTACTTCGGCAACTCCACCTTCGGCGGCACGCCGAAGGTGACCGCCTGCGACTCCGCGATCAGCGAGAACTACGGGTACGGCGACCCGGACCGGCGTCACGCTGCCCAAGGACAACTTCTCCGTCCGCTGGTCCCTCACCCGGGACTTCGGCTCCGGCGGCCCCTTCCGGCTCGCCGCCGCCACGCAGGACGGCATGCGCGTCTACGTCGACGGCGTGCGGAAGATCGACCTGTGGAAGAACGTCTCCACCACCGCCCGCAAGACCGTCGACCTGACCATCCCGGCCGGCAAGCACACGATCCGCGTGGACTACGTGGCCTGGACCGGCCTCGCCAACGCCGCGTTCACGTACGCCCCGCGCACCGAGGCCGCCGTCGACACGGTCAAGCCGCTCGCCCCGGCCGGCCTCACCGCCACGTACAGCCGGGACACCACGAAGACCACCCTGCGCTGGACCGCGAACAAGGAGATGGACCTCGCCGGTTACCGCGTGTGCCGCCGGCTGAGCACCACCCAGTGGGCGAAGACCGGCGGCTCGTCGCTGCTCACCTCCCCGTCCTTCGTAGACGCGACGCCCGCCACGGGCCAGACCTTCCTGTACGAGGTCCGCGCCGTCGACAAGGCGGGCCGCGAGTCCGCCGGCAGCACCGACGCCACCGCCGCGACCGTGGACCGTACGGGCCCGGCGGCGCCGACCGGCCTCACGGTCACCGTCGACCGAGGACGACGTCGATCGCTACGCGGTCCGGAACGGCGTCCGGCAGCCCGACGGCACGGTCAAGTGGCTCAGCTCCACCTCCTGCGCGGAGGGCACGAGCGACCCGCTCGCGGTCATCTGCGGCGACCTGCCGGACGGCGAGTCGTTCGTGTACGCGGTTGTCGCCCTGGACCGCTGGGACAACGCGCTGCACCCGACCGACCCGAAGGTCACGGTCGTCGAGGCCACCGAACTGGACGTCCGGCCGTCCGTGACGGTCACCCGGGACTGGGAACTCGGCACCATGGGCTACGGCACCGTGATCGGCGGACCCGAACAGGACGGGCCGTCCATCGACTGGCGGTGCGACCGGACGGCTGTGTGCGACACCGTCGCGGGCTACCGGATCAGCCGGTGGAACGCGACCACGAAGGCATACGAGCCGCTGCACACCGGACTGCTGGCGGCTGACACACGTGCCTACACGGACACCACGGCCGCGCGGGGGGCCACGCACTTCTACACCCTGGAGGCGGTGCGCGCGGACGGCACCGTCGTGGGCACGCACGCGTGGAACTGCGTCTTCCAGAACCGCGTCTAGCTCTGGCCGGACGTGGCTGGATTCGTGGGTCCGGCTGGGCAGACCCACGTGCCGAGGGGCGCGGCACGCAGCCGCGCCCCTTCATCCCGCCCCGGCAGGCCGCCGTGCCCCCCTGGTGTCACGGGAACAGGGCGATCCCGACGAGGATCAGCAGGATGATGCCGGCGACGAGTCCGACGGTCGCCCACGTCCCCCGGTGGTGCAGCGGTGACGCGGGGCTGCCGCCGCGTGGGCGGTCCTCCGGCAGCAGGGGCTCTGCCGGCCGGCCGTGCGCGTAGAACTGTTCATCGGTCGGATAGACGTTGCGCGGGTCGCTGAGGGCGCGCGGATCGATCTGGTGTGGACTGGTCATCACTACTCCCGGCACGGCGCCTCGGCGGGGCCGGGGACCGGCGGACGCCTGGGTCCGCGTCGGGGGCGGCGGCTCACCGCTCCGGGACGCGCAGCCCTTCGGGAGGACGCCGCACGGGCTCTCGCCCCACTCGCCGCGCACCTTCGATCGTATACCTGGGCCGTTCGCGCGGCCTGGGAAGTGGCCTGGGACCGCCTGGGAAATGGCCCGGGGCAGCAGCGTCCCATCCGTGACCGACGTTCAAGGATGCGACCGAGGTCCGGTCTAACGATTCGGAAAATGTAGACCCCACGCGTCCCTCCCCCCGCATACAGTGCTTCACAGACCGAGTTTTCTGAACGCGTTCAGAAGTTTGGGAGAGCGGTCCACGGGGAGGGTTTCGCGCTATGCGCAAGGGGGCAAAGGCCGCCGTCATCGGCAGTGTGTTCGCCGCGGTGGTGGGGGGCGCCGGGTACGGCGCGTTCAACGTGGTGACCGCGCTCGACGGGAGCGGGAGCGCGGGCGGCCCCGCTCCGGTGAAGAGCGGGCCGCCGAGTGGCGCGGAGGTCAAGGAGACCTCGGCGAAGTTCCTCGCGGCCTGGGCGAAGGGCGACGCGGCCAAGGCGGCGACGTACACGAACTACGCGAGCCAGGCCGAGGTTCTGCTGGCCGGCTACCGCGCCGACGCCCACCTCACCGGCGTGCGGATCACACCGGGCACGCCGTCCGGCGCGTCCGTGCCGTTCTCGGTGAAGGCCACGGTGTCGTTCGAGGGGAAGTCCAAGCCCCTCGCGTACGGCTCGGAACTGACCGTCGTACGCGGCGAGACCACCGGCAAGGCACTGGTCGACTGGAAGCCGTCGGTCGTCCATCCCGACCTCAAGGAGGGCGACACTCTGGTCACCGGGGCGTCGGCGAGCCCGCCGATCGAGGCCGTGGACCGGAACAACGTTGTCCTGACCAAGGACAAGTACCCCTCGCTGGGCCCGATCCTCGACGCGCTGCGCGAGAAGTACGGCGACAGGGCGGGCGGTACGGCGGGCGTCGAGCTCGCGATCCATCACGCGGGCGAGGGCGTCGGCGACACCACCCTGGTGACCCTCGCCCAGGGGAAGCCGGGCAAGCTGCGCACGACGCTCAGCGCGAGCGCGCAGGGCGCCGCGGAGCAGGCGGTCGCGCGGTACGCCGAATCGTCCGTGGTCGCGGTCAAGCCCAGCACCGGCGAGGTGCTGGCGGTCGCCAACCACCGCGCGGACGGGTTCAACGCGGCCTTCCTCGGCAAGCTCGCCCCCGGCTCGACCATGAAGATCATCAGTGCGGCCACCCTCATCGACAACGGCATCACCACGGCGACCGGCCCCGCGCCCTGCCCGGACACCGCGACGTGGCAGAGCCAGACCTTCCACAACCTGACGGGCATGGCACCCCAGGAGAAGGCGACGCTCTCCGACAGTTTCTCGCGCTCCTGCAACACGGCGTTCGTGAAGTACGCGGACGAGGTGAAGGTCGACTCGCTCACCAACGAGGCCGAGCAGCGCTTCGGCCTCGGCCGGAACAACTGGAAGACCGGCATCGAGTCCTTCGACGGCTCCGTCCCGGCCTCCGGCGGCCCCGACACGGCCGCCAACCTGATCGGCCAGGGCCAGGTCCAGCTGAGCCCGCTGAACATGGCGTCCGTGACCGCGACCGCGACGACCGGTCTCTTCCGGCAGCCGGTCATCGTCTCGCCCGGCCTGGACAACCGTGAGATCGCCACCGCCAAGGGGCTGCCGCCGGGCACGGTCGCTCAGCTGCGCACGATGATGAACCGCACCGCGGTCAGCGGTACCGCCGCCCAGGTGATGGCCGGCCTCACCGGCCGGATCGGCGCCAAGACCGGCTCCGCCGAGGTCGACGCGCAGTCCAGGTCGAACAGCTGGTTCACGGGCTACCGCAACGACGTCGCGGCCGCCGCGATGACCCAGCAGGGCGGCCACGGCGTGGACGCGGCCGGTCCGATCGTCGCAGCTGTGCTACGAACGGGCGGCTGAAGTCACCCTTCACAGGGCGGGACCCTAGGCTGGGACCCCTCGTTGTGGAGCGTGAGGGCACCGGGGGCCAGGGGAAGCAGCGGAGGATCGGGAACCGTGGGGAAGAGAAGGCGCGTCGCCGAGCGACGGAAGACGAAGCCCGCCGTGGTCGGCGGGCTGATCGCCGTGGCCGTCGTCGGCGGGGCGTTCGGCGCCTACAGCCTGTACGGGGGCGGCGCGTCGGCCGAGGACGGGTCGTCGACGACCGCCGGCCACAAGGCCGTGAAGACCGGTCCGCCGACGGCGGCCGAGGTCACCGCCCTGTCCACGCGATTCCTCACCGCCTGGCAGAGCGGCCAGGTCGCGCAGGCGGCCGGCGCCACCACCGACGCCGGGGCCGCGACGACCGTGCTGACCGGCTACACCAAGGACGCGCACATCACCGGCGTCACGGTCACGGCGGGCGGGCCGTCGGGAGCCTCCGTCCCGTTCTCCGTCAAGGCCACGGTCACCTACAAGGGCAAGAGCGAGCCGCTGGCGTACGAGTCGAAGCTGACCGTCGCCCGGCGGGCCGAGGACGGCGTCGCGCTGGTCGACTGGAAGCCGTCCGTCGTGCACCCGGACCTCGAGGACGGCGACCGTCTGGTCACCGGCGCGGCGGGCACTCCGCCCATCAAGGCGCTCGACCGCGCCGGCGGTGAACTGACCACGGCCAAGTACCCCTCGCTGGGCACGGTCCTGGACGGTCTGCGCGAGAAGTACGGCAAGAGCGCCGGCGGTACGGCGGGCATCGAACTGCGGGTGGTCCGCAAGGCCGCGACGAAGGGCACCCAGAAGTCGCCCGACAAGACGCTGGTGACCCTCAGCGAGGGCACCCCGGGCACGGTGCGCACGACGCTCAGTCCGGCCCTCCAGGCGGACGCCGAGCAGCAGGTCGCCAAGAAGACCCGGGCGTCGGTCGTCGTGATGCGTCCCTCGACCGGCGAGATCCTCGCGGTCGCCAACGAGAGCCACGGTTTCAACGCCGCCTTCCAGGGTTCTCTGGCGCCCGGCTCCACGATGAAGGTCATCACCTCGTCGCTGCTGATCGACAAGAAGCTCGCCTCGGCGGACAAGCCGCACCCGTGCCCGAAGTACGTCACGTACGGCGGCTGGAAGTTCCAGAACGACGACAAGTTCGAGATCAAGGGCGGCACGTTCAAGGCGAGCTTCGCCCGCTCCTGCAACACGGCCTTCATCAGCCAGGCGTCGAAACTGGAGAACGCCGACCTGACGCAGCAGGCCCAGCAGGTCTTCGGGCTGAGCATGAACAACTGGGCCATCGGCGTCCCCAGCTTCGACGGCTCGGTGCCCGTCCAGGCGAAGGCCCAGATGGCGGCCTCGCTGATCGGCCAGGGCGGGGTCCGCATGAACCCGCTGAACATGGCGTCGGTCGCCTCGACGGTCAAGTCGGGCGTGTTCCACCAGCCGTACCTGGTGTCGCCGGACGTGGACCACCGCAAGCTGGCCACCGCCTCCCGCACCCTCTCCGCGGGTACGCTCTCCCAGCTTCGCGAACTCATGCAGTACACGGCGGCGTACGGTACGGCCGCCGAGGCGATGTCCGGCCTCGGCCCCGACTACGGCGCCAAGACGGGCTCCGCCGAGGTCGACAACCAGAAGAAGCCGAACGGCTGGTTCACCGCGTGGAAAGGTGACCTCGCCGCGGCCGGCGTGGTCCAGCAGGGCGGCCACGGCGGCGACACCGCGGGCCCGATCGTGGCGGCGCTCCTCAAGGCGGGGAGCTAGGCCACGGACGGCACGCCGGTGGACGTACGCGAGCGGTGCCGGTGACCCCACAGGTCACCGTGGCGGTGCTGTTCGCGGCTTTCACCCACGCCGGCTGGAACGCCATCGCGCACCGCATCACCGACAAGCTGGTCGGCTTCGCCCTGATCGCGGGCGGCGGCCTGCTGATCGGACTCGCGTTCATCCCGTTCGTGGCGGTTCCGGCGTCCGGCGCGTGGCCCTACCTCGTCCTCTCCGCCGTGATCCACATCGTGTACTACGCGCTGCTGATGAAGTCGTTCCGGCTGGGCGACTTCGGACAGGCGTACCCGATCGCCCGCGGTACCGCGCCGCTGGTCGTCACCGTGCTGGCAGCCGTCTTCGCGCACGAGGTACCCGATGGATGGGCGGCCTCGGGCGTCGCGGTGTCCTGCGCGGGCCTGACGGGCGTCGCGCTGTGGGGGCTGCGCGGGCGCCGTCCCGACTGGGCGGCGATCGGGGCCGCGCTGGCCACCGGGCTGTCGATCGCCGCGTACACCGTCGTGGACGGGTTGGGCGTCCGCGCCTCCGGGTCCTCGCTCGGATACATCTCCTGGCTGATGGCGCTCCAGGGCGCCGTGCTCCCGCTGTACGCCGCCCACCGTCTGCGCGGGAGGTTCATCGACGCGCTACGGCCCTTCGCCGCCCTCGGCCTGCTGGGCTCGGCACTGTCCGTCCTGGCGTACGGCCTCGTGCTCTGGGCCCAGACACGGGCTGCACTGGCACCCATCGCGGCGCTCCGGGAGTCTTCGATCATCATCGGCGCGGCGATCGGCGCCGTCTTCTTCAAGGAGCGGTTCGGCGCGCCCCGGATCGCTGCGGCGGGGCTGCTGGTGGTGGGCATCGGGCTGATGCTGCACGCCGGATAGACGGCGTGGAACGGGCCGACGCGACGGCCGGCCCGCGCAGAGCTGGAACTCCCCTCGCGCCCCCGCCCCCTCCGCGGTCCGCGCGCCCCGGTCACCCCCCGAGTGCCGTCCGCACCGCCCTGACCAGGGCCTGTGCTCGTGGGTCGGCCGTCACGCTCTTGCGGAAGCCGTTCGTCACGTATCCGAAGGCGATTCCCGAGCCGGGGTCGGCGAAGCCGAGTGACCCGCCGCGTCCTGGGTGTCCGAAGGAACCGTCGCCGAGCAGCGGGGACGCGCCGCCGTGCAGCATGTACCCGAGGCCGAAGCGGGTGTGGACGACCAGGACCCGGTCGGGCCCCGCAGACTGTTCGGCGCGGGCCAGTGCGACGCTCTGCGGCGTGAACAGCCGTACGCCGTCCACCTCCCCGATCAGCGAGGCGTAGAAGCGGGCCAGGCCGTCCGCCGTCGCGACGCCGTTGGAGGCGGGCAGGACGGCGGCCCGGTAGGCCGGATCGTTCTCGTCCGGCTGCGGCGTGATCGCGCCGAAGGCGCGGCGGGTGAGCGACGAGGGGTCCGCGTACGCCTCGGAGACCGCCCGCTTCGGGCGCAGCCGCAGGCCGCCGCCCGCCGCCGGGGCCTCGATCGGGGCGACCCGGCCCACCCGGCCCGCCTCCGCGTCCGGCAGCCCGACCCACAGGCCGAGTCCCAGCGGCCCGGCGATCTCCTCGGCGATCCAGGTGCCGATCGAGCGCCCGGTGACCCGGCGCACCAGCTCGCCGGTCAGCCAGCCGTACGTCTGCGCGTGGTACCCGTGATCGTTCCCCGGCTCCCAGGCCGGCGTCTGCGCGGCCACGGCGGCGGCGGCCACGTCCGGGTCGGCCGCCTCGGCCGGGGTGAGCGGACGGTCGAGCACGGGCACCCCGGCCCGGTGCGCGAGCACGTGCCGGACCAGGGCGTGCTCCTTGCCGCGCGCCTTGAACTCGGGCCAGTAGTGGCCCACCGGGGCGTCGAGATCCAGTTCCCCCCGCTGGGCGAGCAGCAGCAGGACGGCGGCGGCCACGCCCTTGGTCGCCGAGCGCACGATCTGCGCGGTGCCGTGCTGCCAGGGCGCCGGGCCCCCCGTACCGCCGGTGACCGCACCGTCGGCCTCGCCGGCCGCGTCATCCGCGTTCTTCGCGCCGCCCCAAAGGTCGACGACCTTGCGCCCGTCCTGGTACACGGCGACGGCCGCGCCCCGGTCCCCGAGTGTCTCGAAGTTGCGCAGGAACGCCGCCCTGACCGGCTCGAAGCCCTCGGCCACTGTGCCGTTCACGTTCACGTCCGCGCTCCGTCCACTCGCCTGCGACAGCGGCTGCAACACTCCTGCGAAGGCGCGGATTCCTGGCCCAGCAGGATCGTGACCTCGATGTTGTTCCGGATCGCGTCCGAGCACGGGCAGATCTCGTGGGCCTCGTCCACCAGCTTCGTCGCCAGTTCCCGCTCCATGACGGGGAGCGGGACGCTCAGGGCGACCGCGAGACCGTGTCCGCGGTCGCCGTGTGTCGGGCCCGATGCCGACCTTCGCGACGACCGGCGGCCGGCGACCGGCGACCACACAGGAACGCATCACCGCATCGCGCACAAGGTACTGGCCGGTACGGGGGCCTGGGCCACCAGGGGGAGCGACCGCGGGTAACCCCCGCGCACCGGAGCAGAGCAGGTCAGCGACGCCGTCCGGCGGACTCGCCGGTTCGTCACGCGCCCGTTGTCCAGGGAGCGCCGGGGGTCACGGGGTGCCGATGGCCACGGAGCGCGGGTCGAACCCGAAGGGCAGTTCCAGCCGGTGGGTACGCATCATCCCGTCGTCGGAGAGGAGTTCGCCGGTCCTGCCGTCGGCGGCGATCACCCCGTCGCTCAGGATCAGCGCCCGGGGGCACAGTTCGAGCGCGTACGGCAGGTCGTGCGTGACCATGAGGACGGTGACGTCCAAGGACCGCAGGATGTCGGCGAGTTCACGACGCGAGGCGGGGTCCAGGTTGGACGAGGGTTCGTCCAGGACCAGGATCTCCGGCTCCATCGCGAGGACGGTCGCCACCGCCACCCGGCGCCGCTGGCCGAACGAGAGGTGGTGCGGGGGCCGGTCGGCGAAGGCGTCCATGCCGACCTGTTCCAGGGCGGTACGGACGCGTTCCTCCAGCGCGGCGCCCTTCATCCCGGCCGCGGCGGGACCGAAGGCGACGTCCTCGCGCACGGTCGGCATGAAGAGCTGGTCGTCCGGGTCCTGGAAGACGATGCCGACCTTGCGCCGGATCTCGGCCATGTGCCGCTTGTCCACCGGGAGTCCGGCCACCGTCACGGTCCCGGCGCCGCCGGTCAGGATGCCGTTGAGATGCAGCACGAGGGTGGTCTTGCCGGCACCGTTCGGGCCCAGCAGTGCGACGCGTTCGCCGCGGCCGACGGTGAAGTCCACGCCGAAGAGGGCCTGGTGTCCGTCGGGGTAGGCGAAGGCCAGACCGGCCACTTCCAACGAGGGTGAGGAGGTCACAGGGTCCATCCCAACAGGCAGACGAGCAGAGCGGCGGCGGGCAGGGCGAGAGCGTACGACCATTGCGCCCGCGACGCGGTCACCTCGTCGATGACCGGCATCGAACCGGCGTATCCCCGGCTCACCATGGCGAGATGCACGCGCTCCCCGCGTTCGTAGGAGCGGATGAAGAGCGCGCCCGCGGACTTCGCGAGGACGCTCCAGTGACGTACTCCGCTCGCCTCGAATCCGCGCGACTCCCGGGCGATGCGCATCCGCCGCATCTCGTCCGTGATGACGTCGCCGTACCGGATCATGAACGACGCGATCTGCACGAGCAGGGGAGGCAGGCGCAACCGCTGGAGTCCGAGGAGCAGTTCGCGCAGTTCGGTGGTCGAGGCGAGCAGCACGGAGGCCGCCACGCCCAGTGTCCCCTTGGCGAGCACGTTCCAGGCGCCCCACAGGCCGTTGACGCTGAGGGACAGGCCGAGGACGTCCACCCGCTCGCCCTCGGCGACGAACGGCATCAGCACCGCGAAGGCGACGAACGGGACCTCGATCAGCAGCCGTTTGAGCAGGAACCCGGCCGGCACCCGGGCCCGCCACGCGACCGTCGCGAGCAGCACGGCGTACAGCGCGAACGCCCACATCGCCTCGCGCGGGGTCGAGACGACCACGACCACGAAGGCGAAGGCCGCGGCGAGTTTGGCGTGCGGGGGCAGGGCGTGCACCGGTGAGTGCCCGTGCCGGTAGAGGCGGTGGGCGTGGCCCGCGCCCACCTCAGACGCCTTCGGGGAGGGAGGCGGGTGACGCGTCGGCCGTACGGCGCCTGCGCAGTGTCCAGAAGACGCCGGTGCCCGCGACGATCGTGACACCCACGCCGATCACTCCCGCGAGGCCGCCGGAGATGCGGGCGTCGGAGATGTCCTTGACGCCGTACCCGGCGAGCGGGGAGTCCTCGGTGTGGTGCTTCTTGGTGCGGTGGTCGATGCCCTGGTCCTTGGCGACCTTCTCCAGGCCGTCGGGGCTGGCCGAGGCGTAGAAGCTGACGAAGCCCGCGAGGACCAGGGAGGTGACGAGCCCGGTGATCCACACCTTGCGGCGGGAGACCGGGGCGGCGGCGGGAAGGGCGGGGGCGGCCGCGTCGACCAGTTCGCCGCCCACCCGCAGCTTGAGCCGCTGTTGCAGACCGCGCGCGCCGTACACGAGGTCCGGCCGTACGGCGATCACCGCGCCGACCGTGAGTGCGGTGATCGCGGCCTCGCCGATGCCGATGAGGACGTGGACGCCGATCATCGCCGTGGCGACCTTGCCGATCGCGACGTCGGTGGTGCCGCCCAGCGCGTAGATGAGGGTGAAGGCGACGGCGGCGGCCGGGACGGAGAGCAGCGCGGACACGAAGGCGGCCGCGGTGATCGAGCTCCGTCTCCTCGGGAGCACCTTCAGCAGGCCGCGGAAGACGGCGTACGAGACGACGGTGGTGACGATCGCCATGTCGGTGATGTTCACGCCGAGCGCGGTGAGGCCCCCGTCGGCGAAGAGGATGCCCTGCATGAGCAGGACCACGGAGACACACAGGACCCCGGTGAAGGGGCCGACGAGTATCGCCGCGAGTGCGCCGCCGAGCAGATGCCCGCTGGTCCCGGCCGCGACCGGGAAGTTCAGCATCTGTACGGCGAAGATGAAGGCGGCGACCAGACCGGCCAGCGGCGCGGTCCTCTCGTCGAGTTCGCGGCGGGCGCCTCGCAGGCTCACCGCGACGGCGCCGGCGGCGACCAGTCCGGTGGCGGCGGAGACCGGGGCGTTGATGAATCCGTCAGGCACATGCACCGTTCGATGATAGTGCCTTGTTGCGAACGACTTGCAAGAGCGATGCACTCACGAATAGTCGAGAGGCTCGCCACACGCCCCGCCGACAGGCCCCGCCACCCCGCCGCGTCCCCCTTCGCGCGTCCCCCTCACGCGCCCCACCGAGCGTTCCGCCGCGCGCCCCGTCACCCGCCCCGTCACGTGTCCTGTCCCACAGGACCGTGTCACGAGGGCCCCACAGGGGTAACCGGTTGTCCAAGAGCGGAATCCAGGGAATGTGCGACATTGGAAAGGTGACGGATTCATAGATTCCGCATAGGTCACGCAGCGTAAGGAGTCGGTTCATGTCTGCCGTCGAACAGTACGCACGCGCCCATATCGTCACGGACACGGCCGACTCCCCCGAGGACGAAGGCAGAGCTGTTCCGGTGGCCTTCCACTACGACCCCGAGACCGACTCCCGTCAGGTGCGCATCACCCTGCCCGGCCCGCACGAGTGGGTCTTCCCCCGTGAGCTGCTCGAGCAGGGCCTCCGGGTCCCCGTCAGCGACGGCGACGTACGCGTCTGGCCCTGCGGCCGGGTGCAGGCGGTCATGGAGTTCCACTCGCCCAAAGGGGTGGCGGTCGTGCAGGTCGACTCGAAAGCCCTGATGCGCTTCCTGCGCCGTACCTACATGGCCGCCACCCCGGTGGCTCACTGACGTCGGACGGTCAGACCCGCGCCAGCTTGCGGTCGTCGTCCTCGCTCTTCCGACGGCCGTCGCCCAGCCCCCGCAGCCCCTCACCCTCGACGTCCACGTTCGGCAGCGCCCGGTCCAGCCACCTCGGCAGCCACCAGGCCTTCTTGCCGAGCAGCGCCAGGACCGCCGGGACGAGCGCCATGCGGACGACGAACGCGTCGAAGAAGACGGCGATCGCGAGACCGAAGCCGATCATCTTGATCATCGACTCACTGGAACCGATGAAGCCGGAGAAGACGGCGATCATGATGACGGCCGCGGCCGTCACCACCCGTGCGCCGTGCTTGAAGCCGGTCACGATGGCCTGGCCGGGCTTCTCGCCGTGCACGTATGCCTCGCGCATCCGGGTCACGAGGAAGACCTCGTAGTCCATCGCGAGGCCGAAGACGACACCCACCATGAAGATCGGCATCATCGACATGATCGGGCCGGTCTGCTCCACGCCGATGAGGTTCGCCAGCCAGCCCCACTGGAAAACCGCGACGACCGCGCCTAGCGCCGCCATCACGCTCAGCAGGAAGCCGAGCGCCGCCTTCAGCGGGACCAGGATCGAGCGGAAGACCACGATCAGCAGCAGGAAGGCGAGACCGACCACCAGCGCCAGATACGGGACCAGCGCGTCGTTGAGCTTCTGCGAGAAGTCGATGTTCATCGCCGTGCTGCCGGTGACCAGCACCTGTGCGTCGGTGTCCGCCCTGATGTCGCCGCCCGCGTCACGGATGGTGTGCACCAGGTTCTCGGTCTTCACCGAGGACGGCTGCGAGTCCGCGATCACCGTGATCATCGCGGTGTCCCCGGGCTTGTTGTACGTCGCCGGAGTCACCGAGACGACGCCCTTGAGGTCCTTGACGGTGTCGGTGACCCGGGTGACCGCGCCCTTGGGGTCGTCGCTCGCCTTGGCGTCCACGACGAGCATCAGGGGACCGTTGAAACCGGGACCGAACCCGTCGGACAGCAGGTCGTAGGCCCTGCGCTGGGTGGTCGAGGCGGGCTGCGAACCGTCGTCCGGCAGACCCAGTTCCAGCGAGGCCGCCGGCACCGCCGCGGCGCCCAGGGCGACCACACCGAGCAGCAGGACGGCGAGCGGACGGCGGACGACGAAGCTCGCCCAGCGGGTGCCCATGTTGGGCCGGCCCGCCTTCTTCGCGGCACGGCCGCCGCCCAGCAGCCTGCTCTTCTGGCCGGCCGGCTGGACCTTGCGGCCCGCGTAACCCAGCAGGGCCGGGATCATCGTCAGCGCGATCAGGACCGCGATGGCGACCGTGCCGGCCGCCGCGACGCCCATCTTCGTCAGCATCGGGATGTTCACGACCGACAGGCCGACGAGCGCGATCACGACCGTCAGGCCCGCGAAGACCACCGCCGAGCCCGCCGTGCCGACGGCCCGCCCGGCCGCCTCCTCGCGCTCGCGGCCCTCGGCGAGTTCGGCGCGGTAGCGGGAGACGATGAACAGCGCGTAGTCGATGCCGACCGCGAGGCCGATCATCATCGCGAGCGTGGAGGTGGTGGTGCCCAGGTCGAGCGCGCTGGCGAGGGCGGCGATGGTCGAGACGCCGATGCCGACGCCGATCAGCGCGGTCAGCAGCGGCAGCCCGGCGGCGATCAGCGAACCGAAGGTGATCACGAGGACGACCGCGGCGATCGCGATACCGATGACCTCGGTGGAGCCGGTCTCCGGCGTGGCCTGGAGCGCGTCACCACCCACCTCGACGGTCAGCCCGGCGTCCCGCGCCTGCTGCGCGGCCTCCTCCAGGGCGCCCTTCGAGGAGTCCTTCAGCTCCATGCCCGAGACCTTGTACTTCACCGACGCGTAGGCGATCGAACCGTTCTTGCTGACGGCCTTGGCCTTGAACGGGTCGGTGACGGAAGTGACCTCCGAGCCGTCCTCGAGCGCCTTGACGGTCTTCTCGACGGTCGCCTTGTTGGCCTTGTCCGCCATCTTCTCGCCGGTGGGCGCCTTGAAGACGACGCGCGCGGTCGCCCCGTCGGCACTCATGCCGGGGAAGCGCTGCTCCAGCAGGTCGAAAGCCTTCTGCGCCTCGGTGCCGGGTATGGAGAACGAGCTGGCGCCGGCGGCCGGGGCGTTGGCCGCGCCGACTCCCGCCAGCGTCAACAGCGCCACCCAGATCAGGGCGGCGAAATGCCGTCGCCGGAAGGCGAGTCGGCCGAGTTTGTAGAGGAACGTGGCCACGAGGGCGTACTCCCGGTCAGGTCGTGGGACGGCAGGGGCTGGTGAGGTCACCCGGTGGGGGCAGGGGAGATCAGCCCGACGACGTGAGCGGTCGCGTCAGGTACGGGTACGGGTACGGAGGTTCGGTCCCGGGGTTGTGCGGGATCAGGCGCCGAGTGCGGGGAGGATCACGGCATCCACGTACGAGGTGAGGAAGGCACGGGTCGGTGGCCGCTGGTCGATGACGCCGCGCACCGCGAAGGCGCCGATCAGCATGTGCAGCACGTACTCCTGCGCGGGGTTGTCCGGTCGGATCTCACCCCGGGCGACGGCACGCTCCAGTACACGGCGCAGCTCCACGGTCTCCGGTTCGATGATCAGTTCCCGGAAGGCCTTCAGAAGATCGGGGTTCCCGTGCAGTGCCATGGCCAGACCCCGCATCAGCGCGGAGTTCTGCTCCATCCGGCAGTCGTCCTCACGCATCACCAACGCGTGGAAGTCACCTGCCAGGGATCCCGTGTCGGCGTCACCGGCGCTCGGCTTCTCGTGCCGCAGCGCCTTCACCACCAGCTCGGCCTTGCCGCCCCACTGACGGTAGAGGGTGGCCTTGCTGGACTTGGTGCGGGCGGCGACGGCGTCCATGGTCAGAGCGTCGTAGCCGACCTCCCTGAGCAGGTCGAGCACGGCCCGGTACAGCTCGGCCTCGCGCTCGGGCGTGATCCGACTGCGACGCACCGTTGCGGCTTCAGTCATCCCACTCACCATCTCCCGCTCAGAACGACCCGGTTCTGTACGTCATCGTTGTACGGCATCTTCTTCGTCGTCGTACGTGTTTCAAGATACCCCGGCCGCGAACGAAACGAAACCGTTTCGTACGTGTGCTGGGTCACGCGCGCCCCGCGCCGGGCGCGTCCCCCGCACAAGTTGCCGGGGCCCTCCGAGGGGAAAAGCATGGGGAGGTGAGCGACGAGTACGAGAAGGCGACCGCGGCCAAGGACACCACCGACCGCGCATCCGGTTACCTGCGCTTCCCGCACCTGAGCGGCGACCGGCTGTGCTTCGTGACCGAGGACGATCTGTGGGTGGCTCCGCTGGACGGGCCGGGGCGGGCCTGGCGGCTCACCGTGGACCGCACCAAGGTCGGACACCCCCGCTTCTCCCCCGACGGGAGGGACATCGCGTACACGAGCTGGCGCAGCTATGTGCCGGAGATCCATCTGGCACCGGTGGACGGCGGACCGGGCAGCCGCCTCACCTACTGGGGCAGCGCGGACACCCGGGTCTGCGGCTGGTCCCCCGACGGCGACATCCTCGCCGTCGCCTCGCACGGGCAGCCCTTCTCCTATTTCACCTGGGCCCACAGCGTCCCGACCGACGGCGACCCCGGCGGCAACCTGCCCTGGGGACCGGTGACGGACATCGCGGTCACCGACATCGACGGCGACCGGAGGACCCTGCTGCTCACCGGCACCCCGCCGCACGATCCCGCCTCCTGGAAGCGCTACCGGGGCGGAGCCATGGGCCGGCTCTGGCTGCACGGGCAGCGCCTGCTCGCCGGTATCGACGGCCACCTCGACTCCCCCATGTTCGTCGGCGGCCGGATCGCGTTCCTCTCCGACCACGAGGGCATCGGCAACCTGTACTCGTGCGCGTACGACGGTTCCGACCTGCGCCGGCACACCGACCACGACGCGTTCTACGCACGCAACGCCTCCAGCGACGGCAGCCGCGTCGTGTACCAGTGCGCCGGGGACCTGTGGATCGTCGACGACCTGTCCCCCGGCTCGCTCCCGCGCCGTCTCGACGTCCGCCTCGGCGGGCAGCGCGCGGGCCGGCGCCCCTACCAGGTGCCCGCGGCCCAGCACGTGGACGCCATCTCCGTGGACGAGACGGGGCGGGCCGGCGCCGTCGTCGTACGCGGCAGCCTGTACTGGCTCACCCATCGCGACGGGCCCGCCCGCACCATCGCCGACACTCCGGGGGTGCGGGTCCGGCTCCCCGAGATGCTCGGTTCGGGCGGCCAGGTCGCCTATGTGACCGACGCGGACGGCGAGGACGCCGTCGAGATCGCCTATCTGCCGCGGGCCTCCGGCGAGCGCGAGCCGCGCCGGCTGGCCTCCGGCGAGCTGGGCCGCGTACTGGAGCTGGTGGCGGACGCTCAGGGAGACCGGCTCGCGATCGCCTCGAACGACGGACGGCTGCTGCTTCTCGACGCGACGGAGGATGCGGAAGAGGCAACAGGAACAGCGGAGACATCAGAGGCAGCAGATATAGAGGGGGCGAAAGAGCCAGAGGGAGCGGAGGAGGCGCAGAAGGCACAGGAGGCGCAGGAGACACAGGAGGCAGAGGCTGCGGAAGAGGCCGCAGAGGCCGCGGAGACGGCGGAGGGCGGAAGCGCGGAGGAGACGGAGGAGTCCCGCGGGACCGGCCGGGCGAAGAACGGGGGAGGTGAGGTCACGGAGTTGATCCAGTCCCTCAACGGACCGGTCCGGGATCTCGCCTTCTCCCCGGACGGGGCCTGGCTGACCTGGTCGCACCCGGGGGTCGGCCGCTCCCTGCGCCAGATCAAGATGGCGCGGATAAAGGACCGGCTCGTCGTCGACGTCACCAACGGGCGCTTCGAGGACGAGAACCCGGTCTTCACCAGGGACGGCCGCTATCTGGCCTTCCTCTCCTGGCGCGGCTTCGACCCGGTCTACGACGTCCACACCGGCGACCTCTCCTTCCCGCTGGGCTGCCGCCCGTACCTCGTCCCCCTGTCCTCCGCCACCCCTTCCCCCTTCGCCCTGAACCCGGACGGGCGGCCGGTCGCCGGAGGCCTGGACCCGATCGAGGACGAGGGCGCCGACGGCGCGGTCAGTGTCGAACTGGAGGGACTGGAGAGCCGGGTCACCCCGTTCCCGGTCACCGCCTCCAAGTACTCGGCGCTCTACCCGGTCGCGGGTGGCGGGCTGGTCTGGCTGCGCTGGCCGATCTCGGGCGCGCTCGGCGAAACCTTCGCCAACCCCGACGACACCTCGGGGCGCCCGACTCTGGAGTACTTCAACATCAGCAAGGCGAAGAAGTCGGAACTCGTCGGCCACCTCGACTGGTTCGCGGTGAGCGGCGACGGCTCCCGGCTGGTCGTGGTCGACGAGGGCGAGCTGCGCGCCGTCCCCTCCACCGAGCCCGGCGACAGCGACTCGACGGTCTGGATCGACCTGCGCCGCATCCTCCACGAGGTGGACCCGCCCGCCGAGTGGCGCCAGGCGTACGACGAGGCGGGCCGCATCATCCGCGCCTACTTCTGGGAACCCCACATGTGCGGCATCGACTGGGACGCGGTACTCGCCCAGTACCGCCCGCTGGTCGAACGGGTCGCGTCCCCGGACGAGTTCGCGGACCTGCTGCGTGAGGTCCTCGGTGAACTGGGTACCTCGCACGCCTACGTCGCCGCCGCCCGCCGCAACGAGGGACCCGGGCACTACCAGCGCTGGCAGGGCCTGCTGGGCGCCAACTTCGTCCGGCGCGAGGGCTGCTGGACCCTGAAGCGGATCCTGCCCGGCGACTCCTCCGACTCCAAGGCCCGCTCACCGCTGGCGGGCACCGGCATCCGCGAGGGTGCGGTGCTCACCCACGTCGACGGCCGCCCGGTGGACCCGGTGACGGGACCGTACCCACTGCTCGCGGGCGCGGGCGGTACGACGGTGGAGCTCACGTTCGTGCCCACGACGGGCGAGGGACCCTCGCGCCGGGTGGCGGTGGTGCCGCTGATCGACGAGCGGCCGCTGCGCTACCAGGACTGGGTGGCCAAACGCCGCGAGGTGGTACGGGAGTTGAGCGGTGGCCGCTGCGGCTACCTCCACATCCCGGACATGGGCGGCTCGGGCTGGGCCCAGTTCAACCGTGATCTGCGTCTGGAGGTCTCACGCCCGGCACTCCTCGTCGACGTGCGCGGCAACGCGGGCGGCCACATCAGCGAGCTCGTCGTCGAGAAGCTGACGCGCACGATCCTGGGCTGGGACCTGACGCGCAACGCCCAGCCGGTGTCATACGCCTCGAACGCTCCGCGCGGCCCGGTGGTCGCCCTCGCCGACGAGGCGACCTCCTCCGACGGCGACATGATCACGGCTGCCTTCAAGCTGCTCGGGCTCGGCCCGGTGGTCGGCCAGCGCACCTGGGGCGGCGTCGTCGGTATGACCGGCCGGCACCAGCTCGGCGACGGCACGGTGATCACGGTCCCGATGAACGCGGCCTGGTTCGACACGTACGGGTGGTCCGTCGAGAACCGGGGAGTCGCTCCGGACCTGGAGGTCCTGCGCACCCCGCTGGACTGGGCGGAGGGCCGTCACGCCGAGATGGACACCGCGATCCAACTGGCCCTGGATCTGCTGAGCACCCACCCGGCGGCCTCCCCGCCCGATCTCTCGGACGTACCGGACCGCACCCGCCCGAAGCTGCCGCCGCGCACCCGCTGACGAACGCCCGGCACTGGCCGAACGCCCGGCCGCGGAACGGCTCCCGGCCGTCGCGCGGCACGCGGCCGAATGGGGCGCCCCGAAGTCGGGGCGCCCCACTCAGACTTCAAGCAGACGTCCGACGTCAGGCGTCGTTGTCCTGGTCGAAGCGGTCCTGCGCCTCACGACGCACGCGCTCGTTCTCCGGGATGGAGCGGTCACGCTCCTGCGCCGAACCCTGCGCCGAACGCTGGGCCGAGCCCTGGGCCGAACCCTGCGCCGAGCGCTGGGCCGAACCCTGCGAACCCTGCGAACCCTGCGCGGAACGCTGGGCCGAGCCCTCCTGCGAGGCGCGGTGGCCCGTCCCCTGCGGGGAGTGCTGACCGGGCTGCTGCGGAGAACGCCGTCCCGGCTCGCTGCTCTCCTGGTCCATCTTCTTCTTGCCCTGCTGCTTCATGTTCTCCGCCTTGTTCGGCATCTGGTCCTTCTTGCCCATGCTGTTTCACTCCCATGTGTGGGTGAGGGGATCGGGCTCGACCAGACTTACACGGGGACACTACGCACGCATTTCGATCAGTAACTCACAGTGAGACAGGCTGAATAACCCGTGGTCAGACGCCCTGCTCTCGTCTGTCGTCGGCTGCCCCTCCGGCCCCTACGAGCCCCTTGCCGACACTGCCCAGCCGTGGCTCGAACCGCCGCATCTCCCGCTGCCCCACCGCCGCGATGACCCCGGGCAGGTAGCCGCGGACGCCCTGCATCCCGCGCAGCCACCACTGCGCGTACACATGGCTCGCCCGTCGCTCGATCCCGGCGACGACCCGGTCGACGGCCGGTCCGAGCGGGTAGGTCTTGTTGGACGGCCAGGGCAGCCGCTGCCGCAGCTCGCGCATCACGTCGTCCTGGTCGGCCCCGCGCACCATGTCGGTGTCGGTCCAGGACAGATACCCGACGCCGACCCGCACGCCCTTGTGACCGACCTCGGCACGCAGGCTGTGCGCGTACGCCTCCACGCCCGACTTGGAGGCGCAGTACGCGGTCATCATGGGCGCCGGCGTGATCGCCGCGAGCGACGCGATCTGCAGCAAGTACCCCCGGCTCTCCATGAGTACGGGCAGGAACGCGCGGGCGGTGACCGCCGAACCGATGAGGTTGACCTCGATGACCCGGCGCCAGGCGAGGGGATCGGAGTCCACGAACGGACCGCCGTTGGCGACACCGGCGTTGGCGACGACGATGTCCACCTTCCCGAACCGCTCCTTCACCTCGCCCGCGACCCGGGCCATCGCCTCGTGGTCGGTGACGTCGGCGTACCAGTGGTCGCTCTCGCCGAGCAGCCGCTCCGAGACCTGCTTGAGCGCGTCCGGCTCCAGACCGACGAGCGCGACCTTGGCGCCCCGCGCGGACAGCTTGCGGGCGAGAAGTTCACCGACGCCCCGCGCGGCCCCCGTGACGACCGCGACCTGTCCCTCCAGGCTCACCCTGCTCATGCGCCCTCCTTGATCTGTGCGTAGTCGGCGACGAGTTCGCGTATGCGTGCGGTCACCACGTCCGGCGCCTCCACGGGTGTCATGTGTCCCAGTCCGGCCAGCTCGGTGAGGCCGACGCAGTTCGGCAGCGCCGCGACCAGGGCGCGCGCGTGCACCAGGGGCGTCAGCCGGTCCGCCGTCCCCGCCACCACGGCCGTCGGCACCGCCAGCTCCCGCACCCCGTGGTCGAGGTCGAGCAGATCGAGCACCTGCGACCAGGCGTGCCGCACCGCGCGCGGACAGGCGTGCACGATCCGCGCGCACGCCTCGACCATGCCCGCCGACGAACCGGGGCCCATGGTCGCGTACTTGAGGATCCGGCGGGCGGCCGGCGTGACGGGCCCGAGCGGCGCCCGCGACCCGAGGACCCGTTTGGTGACCCCGGTGCGCAGCCGCCCGGCGGGCAGCGGCAGCACCCGCGCCTCGGCCACCAGCCGCGAACTGCCCGTGCTGCACAGCAGAACCGCCGCCGCGTGCTCCCGGAAGCGCGGCCTCGCCGAGGCCGCCATCAGCGTCATCCCGCCCATGGAATGCCCCACCAGCACGGCCTTCTCACCCGGCCCGAGGGTGGCCGCGAGCACGGCCTCCAGGTCGTCGGCGAGCGCGTCAGTGCCGTACGCGTCGCTCGCGGGGCTGCGTCCGTGCCCGCGCTGGTCGTACGCGATCACCCGGTGGTCGGCGGCGAGGTCCCGTATCTGCGCCGCCCAGAAGGCGGTCGAGCAGGTCCACCCGTGCGCGAGGACGACGGTGGGCACGGCGGCGTCCACGGGTCCGTGCACCTCGACGTGCAGCCGGGCGCCGTCGGCGGAGACCGCGGTCAGCTCGCGCGCGGGGGCGGGCGGCGCGTAGGGGCCGCTCGTCACATGCGTCAGTCGGCTCACGCCCCGGCCTCCACCTTCGCCTGGCTCCCCGACTGCCCGGCCGGACGTGCTCCCGGGGCCCGCAGCACCTCGTACTCTCCCAGGTCCAGCCGGCGGGTGGCCGTACGGAATTCGGTCGTCGTGCCCGGCCACACCGTCGTGTTGCGGCCCTCCGCGTCGAGGTACCAACTGGTGCAGCCGCCGGTGTTCCACACCGTGCGCTTCATGCGCTCCTGGACCTTGCGGTTCCAGTCCGCCACCGCGCCGGGCCGTGCGTCGAGGGCCACCCGCCCGCCGAGCACGTCCAACTGCCGTACATAGTCGGCCATGTAGTTCAGCTGCGACTCGATCATGAGGATCATGCTGGAGTTCCCGAGACCCGTGTTGGGCCCGATGATCGTCATCCAGTTGGGGAACCCGGCCGCGGAGGCGCCGCGCAGGGCGCTCATCCCGCCCTTCCACGCCTCGGCGAGTGTCCTGCCCTCCGCGCCCACCACCCGGTCGGCGATCGGCATGTCCGTGACGTGGAAGCCCGTACCGAAGATGATCGCGTCGGCCTCGGCCGTGCTGCCGTCGGCCGCGACGAGGGTGGACCCCTCGATCCGGTCGAGCCCGGAGGCCACCACGTCCACGTTGGGCCGGGTGAGCGCGGGGTAGTAGGCGTTGGAGAGCAGGATCCGCTTGCAGCCGATCCGGTAGTCCGGCGTCAGCTTCGCGCGCAGCGCCGGGTCCTTGACGGCCCGCGCCATGTTGCGCTTGGCCAGCCGCTCGATCAGACCCAGCTCGTCGGGCCGCTTGGTGAACGCCTGGACCTGCAGCTCCCGGATGCCCCACAGGAGTCCACGACGGGCCTGGGCGGTGAACGGGAGAGCGCGGTGCAGCCCGCGTTCGAGGCCGCTGATGGCGCGGTCGACACGGGGCATCACCCAGGGCGGGGTGCGCTGGAAGAGGGTGAGGCGCGCGACCTCCGGCTGGACGGCCGGCACGATCTGGATGGCCGAGGCGCCGGTCCCGACCATCGCCACGCGCTTGCCGCGCAGGTCGTAGTCGTGGTCCCAGCGGGCCGAGTGGAAGACCTTGCCGGGGAAGGAGTCGATCCCCGGGATGTCCGGAATCCTGGGATCGGACAGCGGTCCGGTGGCGGACACGACGAAGTCGGCGCTGAGGGACCCGCTGCTGGTCTCGATGTCCCACCGCAGCTTCTCGCCGTCCCACGTCATCCGCTTCACCTCGGAGTCGAAGCGGAGGTGGGGGCGCAGCCCGAAGACGTCGGTGACGTGTTCGAGATAGGCCCGGATGTGCTCCTGCCCGGAGAAGGTGCGGGGCCAGTCGGGATTCGGCGCGAACGAGAACGAGTACAGATGGGACGGTACGTCGCAGGCGCACCCGGGGTAGCTGTTGTCCCGCCAGGTGCCGCCCACCCCGCCGGCCCGTTCCAGGACGACGAAGTCGGTGACCCCTTCGCGGCGCAGCCGCACCGCCGCCCCCAGGCCTCCGAACCCCGACCCGACCACCGCCACGCGCACATGCTCGTGCTCGGTCATCCCGACGCCTCCCTAGCCGCACGACCCCGCCAGTGAACACTGGCGCAATGGGGAGCGTAGAGCAGCTCCGTACTGATGGGTAGGGGTCGCGACCGGGAAAGTTACCGGGGGTACGACGTAAGGTGCGCCTGTGGCGGAGAAGCGTGAGTACCGGATGGAGGAGCTGGCCGAGGAAGCCGGCATCACGGTGCGCACCCTGCGCTTCTACCGGGAGCGCAAGCTGATACCGCCGCCCCGCCGCGAGGGCCGGATCGCCTGGTACGACGACACGCACCTGGCCCGTCTGCGCACGATCTCGGCGCTGCTGGAACGCGGTCACACGCTCAGCGGTATCGCGGAACTGGCCGAGGCCTTCGACCACGGCCGCGACGTGGGCGAGCTCCTCGGGCTCGGCGCGCCCACCGAGGAGACCCCGGTCCGTCTCTCCCCCGAGGAACTGGCCGACGTCTTCGCGGGCCAGGCGACCCCGGAGAACCTCGCCGCCGCTCTCGACCTCGGCTACCTCGGCACGGACGGCGGCGAGATCGTGCACATCAGCCGCCGTCTGCTCGACGTGTCGGCGGCCCTGGTCCGCGAGGGCATCCCGCTCGCCGACGTCCTCACCGCGGCCCGCGGCGTCCGCGACCACGCCGAGGCGCTCGCCGCCCTCTTCACCACCCTCGTCCTCACCGAGAACCGCACCGCGGACGACCTGACCCGCCTGCGCCCCCTGGCGAAGAGCGTGGTGGAGGCGGAACTGTCGATGGCGCTGGACCGCCGGCTCAGCCGCCGCCCGGGACCCTGACCTCCCGCTGCGCCGAACCGCTCGGCCGCCCGCCGACCGGCGAGCCGTCCGACCCGGCACGACCCACGCCGGTCAGGTCAGGTCGGATCGGGGCAGGACAGGTCGGTCAGGGCAGGGCAGGGCAGGTCAGGTCAGGTCAGGTCACTTCTCGAAGACCGCCGTGACGGGCGCGTGGTCCGACCACCGCTCCCCGTGAGTGGCGGCACGCTCCACGAACCCCTTGACGGCGCGCCTCGCGAGCCCTTCGGTGGCGACGATCAGGTCGATCCTCCACCCGGCGTCGTTGTCGAAGGCCCGCCCCCGATAGGACCACCACGAGTACGGCCCCTCCGTGTCCGGGTGCAGGGCGCGCACGACATCGACGTATCCGCCGTCGGCCGCGTCGAGGACCCGGCCCAGCCACTCGCGCTCCTCGGGCAGGAAACCGGAGTTCTTCTTGTTCGCCCGCCAGTTCTTGAGGTCGGCCTCCTGGTGCGCGATGTTCCAGTCGCCGCAGACCACGACCTCGCGCCCGTCGGCGGCCGCCCGCTCGCGCAGGGCCTTCAGATGGACGAGGAACTCACCCATGAAGCGCGTCTTCTCGTCCTGCCGCTCGGTGCCGACCTCCCCGGAAGGCAGGTAGAGGCTGGCGACGGTGACGCCCGGGAGGTCCACCTCGACGTACCGGCCGGAGGCGTCGAACTCCTCCGAGCCGAATCCGACCTGGACGCGGTCGGGCTCGCGGCGGGTGTACAGGGAGACGCCGGCGCGGCCCTTGGCGGCGGCCGGAGCGTGCACGACGTGCCACCCTTCGGGCGCCCGCACCTCCTCGGGCAGCTGTCCGGGCTCGGCCCGTACCTCCTGGAGGCACAGGACGTCGGCGGAGGTCTCCGCGAGCCACTCCACGAAACCCTTCTTCGCGGCGGCCCGGAGCCCGTTCACATTCACAGAGGTGACAGTCAGCACCCGGGCACGATACTTAATCCGGCCCACTCCACGCATGCATACATGTACGATATTCGGCATGCATATCCGTCCGGTCCCCTTCGACCACCCCGACGCCCTCAAGCTCAACGACCAGGTGCAGGCAGAATACGCCGAGCGCTACGGGGACGAGGGCGATGTCACACCGCTGGACGCGTCGATGTTCCGGCCGCCGCTCGGCCTGTACCTCCTCGCGTACGACGGGCGGGACCACCCGGTCGCGACGGGCGGCTGGCGCACCCAGGACGAGAACGACGAGGGGTACGCCGACGGCGACGCCGAGCTCAAGCGTATGTACGTGGTCCCGGAGGCCCGCGGTCTCGGCCTCGCCCGCCGCATCCTGGCCGCCCTGGAAGACGACGCCCGCGCGTCCGGCCGCACCCGCATGGTCCTCGAGACGGGCGCCAAGCAGCCCGAGGCGGTCGCCCTCTACACCTCCAGCGGCTACGCGCCCTGCGTCAAGTTCGGCTACTACCGATTCCATGACTTGAGCATGTGCTTCGCCAAGCCGCTGTCCGCGCCCTGAGCCGGGCGCACCGCTTTTCGCGTCCCGGAAGTCGGACCAATCCGGCGAGGTTCTGCATCGCGGTGGCCCTGTGGGGATGTGAACCCCAGACCCCTCGATGTGAACCATGAGCGGGGCGTTCGCCGAGGTCTGCTGGGCTGATCGGCCGGGCACGCCGGCCTACTGTCCCTGGACGGCGGACCGGTTGTAGATCAACAAGGGCCGGTCAGGACCCTGATCGCGAAGGGCCGGTGCGAAGCATCGTTCCGCCCGGCCTCATAGCCGAGGGCGTTGAGCATGCATACGATCGCTTCTGCTGTCCGTTCGTGCACATCGATCGAAGCCTGGATCACCGGGACGCTGGTCCGGCCCCGCCGCAGGACAGCCTCGCGCACGGATTGCCGCACGGCAGGGTGGAGCTCCCAGGTGAGCCAGAGGCCGCCAAGTTCGTCGTCGACCTGGTCCAGGTCGATCTCCAGCCCTCCGGGTGCCGTTTGTCGGTCTGGTTCCTCCCCGGCGTCACGAACGACGAGTCCGGATCGGGACAGGTCTGCTTTCACTGCCGTGGCAAGCTGTCGGAGGCGGTCGATCTCGCGGAGGCGGTCGATCTCGTCGGCGCCCGGCGACCTCTGTCCGTACTCGTTCTCCTCGTCCACGGCGTGCACGGTACAGCGCGGGCAGGCGGTGGCAGCGGGCAAGAAGGGCAACGGTCAGTCCCGGGAGGGGCATTCAGGATGGTCAGGCACCGACCGCGGCCCGAATTCCGTGGCCGCACGACCGCTGCGACTGGTCGGATCCTCACTCTCGATGCCCGCGGGTCGGTCCCTTCAGCAGTTGATTCAGCTCGTCCCCGGCCTTGTCGTACCCGGCGTCGGCGATCCGTTGCAGCTCGCGCAGGTCGCCGGCCGCGGCCGCGCGTCGAGTGAGCAGGAACCCGGCGTGCAGTGATCCCTCGTCCAACAGCTCGCTCAGCTCCCCGAGGTCGCCGGCTACGTCGGCAAGGTCGGCCAACCGGTCCAGAGCGGTCTCGTTGCCCTCGTCGGCCAGCTCGCGCAGGGTCTCCCGATCGATGTTCATGTTCGCCATGCCCTCATGCTGCAACCTTGCCCCAGGGGAAAGGTCAAGTGGGAGGATGCCCGGGTGATCACCATCGGGCAGCTGGCGAGGTACGTCGGAGTATCGACCAAGACCATTCGCGTCTATCACGACAAGGGCCTGCTCCCCGAGCCCGACCGCGATGCCTCCGGGTACCGGCGCTACGGCGCGAAAGATGCCATCGACCTGATCAAGATCCGCACCCTCGCCGAGGCCGGCGTCCCCCTGGCCCGGATCCGCGACCTGAGATCAGCGACCGACAGAGAGTTCCAGCACGCGTTGGGCGAGATCGACGACGAGCTCACCACCCACATCCAAAGCCTGCGGGCAACGCAAGGGCGCCTGCGCCAGCTCGCCGCCGGGCGGCAGGCACCGTTGCCCGCCGACATCGGTGGCCACCTGGAGGACCTGGTCCGCTGGGGGTTCTCCCCTCGTTGGGTGGATCTGCAACGCGACCTGTGGATCCTCGTGTTCGCCACGCACCCGAACGAGGCGATCACATTTTTCCAGGACCAGACCGAGACCCTGGCCAACCCCGCGCTGCGGGAGCTCTTCCTCGCCTACGACGACGCGCACGACCTCGACGCCGACGATCCCCGTATCGACGACCTCGCCCACCGGATCACCGAGGCGACCCGAGAACGGTACCGGCGCAACCCACCGCCCGCGCTGGATGCGGCTTCCGAGATCCCCGCCCTCATCCAGAGCACGGTCAACGCGGCGTCCCCGGCGTGGCGAAGACTCGACACGCTCATCCGTGCACACCTGGATACGTGACTCGACGCTGGGGACGCGGAGTCCCGGCTCACGCACGGAAATCAGTCAGAGCGGGACGCGAACCGCAGGACAGCCCTTGCCGATTGGCGCTGGATCACCCATCGCATCTCGGCCCCCCGACGTCAACCCCCGAAGGACTTCCAGCGCCGACCACTAAGGAAGATCGAAAGTAGTTGCTGTACTTAGCTGCTGTAAGACGCCAAAGAGCCCCAGCCGGATTTCTCCGACTGAGGCTCTGAGCTGCGGTGGACCTGTGGGGATTTGAACCCCAGACCCCCTCGATGCGAACGAGGTGCGCTACCAGACTGCGCCACAGGCCCTTGCAACGAGTGAAACTCTAGCATCCCGATCCGGGTGCTTGGAAATCCGTTCCTGGCTGGTCAGCCGGGGCGCCCGAACCGCCGGTCACACGGCCCGTGCGGCCCGCGCGGGGTCACTCGTTGGCCGCGCGCGGCCGTTCGCCGTCCTCGTACTGGTCGAACAGCGGGGTGCGGCCGCGCTCGCGGGCCCGCCGGGCGGACGCGGCGCGCCGGGCGTCACTGCGACCGTCACCGTCGCCTTCGCCGTCGGCCTCGGTCCCTTCGGCGGCCTCGGCTGGACCGCCCTCCTCTGCGGGCTCCGCCTCCGGCTCGGCCGGCTCGACCGCGCTGGAGCGCGCGGAACTCCACGTGTCCGGCGCGCCCAGGTCGACGCTGGAGGTGGCTCGCGGCGCCACGGGCGCGGTCACGTACGTCGGCAGCGGTACCGGCACCGGGTCCCAGCTGTCACCCCGGCCGGGGCCCCGCCGGCGCTCGCGCTGCTGGTCGACCCACTCGGCGTGGTCGGTCTGCTCGACGAGGGCGCGGCGGTCGGCCGCGAGCGCGGAAAGACCGGGGTCGGCCTCCGGCTCGGGGCCCTCGTCCTGGTCCTCGGCGCCCGCGTCGAGGCCGGCACGGCGGCGCGGCTGCCGCTCGCGCAGCCGCTGCGCCGCGGCCTCGGCCCGGCGGCGGTCCATGACGTAGGTGAAGCGCCGCCGCTCCTGGGCCCGCAGATAGACGATGTACGCGCTCAGCATCACGGCGGGCACGCCGGGAGCCCACAGCAACGCGAGTCCCCCGACGGCCGCCACGATCGCGCCGCAGGTGAAGGCGAGGAAGATCATGACGGTCGTACGCCGTCGGCGCGCGAGCACCTTCGAGCGCCGGGCGCGTGCTGCGGCCTCCGCCGCGGAGACCCGCCGCTCGGCGGGAACCCGCGAGGCCGCGGACGCGCCCGATGCCGACGGTGACGACGCCGAGGGCTGGGGTTCGGTGTGCGCCGGCTGCTGCGGTACCGGTCTGGCGGTCGCCGCGGAGCCCTGCGGGGCACTGTGCCGGGCGGCCGGCTGCGGTGCCTGCTGGGGCTCCGGCTCGGCGGGCTGAGGGAGTTGGGCCTTGGTGTGTTCCCGGGCCGGAGGCATGGCGAAGGCCCGGACGTCCACCGAATCGGTGACGCCGCCCGGGTCGGCGCTGGACTCCCCCTCCTCGGTGGAGCGCGCCCGCAGGTCCTTGGCGTACCGGCGCTCCATCCCCGCCCGTCCGGACAGCAGCCGGATGGCGGTGCTGAAGCGTTCCGTCGGACGGGCTTCGTTCAGCTCGTCCTGCCTACGGAGCCACATCGGCACCAAGTAGGCGGCCCAGGCCCCGACGATGACTGCGTAGATGAGGCCGCTGCTGCTCACGCCTCACACGGTAGAGGGGTTTGCGTGAGGCCATCTGCCAATTGAGCCGGTGTGTCGCACGATCTGGCTGATATTTCGAGCTTTTTTTGTGACCGATGCGATCAGCAGGCCGCCGAGACCCGTGAATTTATCGCCGTGGGACGACTTCGAGGGACACCGAGAGGCACCGAGATCGCCCCGAGATGGTTCCGAGGCGATCGCCGGCCGATCAATTTCGAACACGCATTTCATTTACTGGGTACTCGGCCTGCTCCGGTTCTGAGAGCGTGCCCGCTGCCAGCGGCCGAGAAGCCCCTCGGGCACCTCTTCCGCGGTGAGCGCGAAGACGAGATGGTCCCGCCAGGCCCCGTCGATGTGGAGATAACGCGGCCGCAGCCCTTCCTCACGGAATCCGAGTTTCTCCACGACGCGGCGGCTCGGTCCGTTCTCCGGGCGAATGCAGACCTCGATACGGTGCAGCCCGACCGTGCGGAAGCAGTGGTCGGTCACCAGCGCCACGGCCGTCGGCATGACCCCGCGCCCCGCCACCGACTGGTCCACCCAGTAGCCGACGTGCCCCGAGCACATCGAGCCCCAGGTGATCCCGGCGACGGTCAGCTGGCCCACCAGACGGCCCTGGTACTCGATCACGAAGGGCAGCATCCGGCCCGCGTTCGCCTCGGCGCGCAGATGGCGGACCATCTGCCGGTAGGTCGGCCGGTGCGCTATCGGCCCGCTGGGGGTGGGGGGCGGAATGGTCGCCTCCCAGGGCCGCAGCCAGTCGCGGTTGCGCCGGTTCACCTCACGCCAGGCCCGCTGGTCGCGCACCTTTATCGGCCGGAGGACGACATCGCCGTCCACCAGTTCGACGGGCCAGGACGGGCTGTTCAGCTCGCACCCCCACTGCCGCTGGGTCTGGGGTGGTCGCCGCCGCGGATCTGCTCCACGGCGTGGACCAACAGGGACTCGAGGACGGCCAGACCGTCCCTCACCCCGCCGGTGGAACCCGGCAGGTTGACGATCAGCGTCCGTCCCGCGACTCCGGCGAGCCCCCGGGACAGGGCCGCCGTCGCGACCTTCTCTCTTCCGAACGCCCTGATGGCCTCAGGAATGCCCGGCACTTCGCGGTCGACCACGCGCCGCGTCGCCTCGGGTGTCCGGTCGGTGGGCGAGATCCCGGTGCCACCGGTGGTCACGATCACGTCGTACCCGGCCTCGACGCCGGCGCGCAGCGCCGCCTCCACGGGGTCGCCGTCGGGCACGACCCGGGGGCCGTCGACGGTGAAGCCGTACGCCGTGAGCCCCTCGGCGATCAGGGGGCCGCCCCGGTCCGCGTAGACACCCGCGGCGGCCCGGTTGGAGGCCGTGACCACGAGGGCGCGGTACGACGGTGCCGTCATGACCGGCTCCAGTCGCCCGACTTGCCGCCTGCCTTCTCCTCGACCCGTACGTCCGTGATGACCGCCCCCTTGTCGACCGCCTTGACCATGTCGACCACGGTCAGGGCCGCCACGCTGACCGCGGTGAGGGCTTCCATCTCGACGCCCGTGCGGTCGGTGGTCCTCACGGTGGCGAGGATCTCGACGGCGTCGTCCGCGACCGACAGGCCGATGTCGACGCCCGACACCGACAACGGGTGACAGAGCGGGATGAGATCCGGGGTGCGCTTGGCGCCCATGATGCCCGCGATGCGCGCGGTGGCCAGGGCGTCGCCCTTGGGCACTCCCCCGCCGCGCAGCAGTTCGACCACACGGGGGGAGACCAGGACACGGCCGCTGGCGCGGGCGGTGCGCGCGGTCACGTCCTTCCCGGAGACGTCGACCATGCGGGCGGCACCCGTCTCGTCGATGTGGGTCAGTCGGTCCTGCGTACTCATGTGCGGCAGCGCTCCCGGTCGGGCCTGTGGTGCGCGACACGGTACCGCCAACTCGGGGCGGGCAGCCGGGCAGGACCCTCCCGAGCTTCGGCCGGGTCAGCCGAGCAGGACCACTTCGACCTCGGTGCCGGGCTCGATCGAGGTGGTGTCCTCGGGCACGACGATCAGCGCGTCGGCGTGCGCGAGGGCCGCGACCAGGTGGGATCCGGCGCCGCCGACGGGTGTCACCCTGCCGTCCTCGTACGTTCCCCGCAGGAACTGCCGCCGTCCCGGGGGCGAGGTCAGCGCCTTCCCGGTCTCCAGGGTCGCTCTGGCGGTGGGGCGGTGGACGTCGTCCACGCCCATGAGCGTGCGGATCGCGGGACGGACGAACAGTTCGAAGGAGACGTACGACGACACGGGGTTGCCCGGCAGGGCGAGCAGCGGGGTGTGCTCGGGGCCGATGGAGCCGAAGCCCTGGGGCTTGCCGGGCTGCATGGCGAGTTTGCGGAAGTCGACGCCGGCGCCCGCCTCGTCCTCGTCCCCCACCGAGGACAGGGCCTCCTTGACGACGTCGTACGCGCCGACGCTCACGCCACCGGTGGTGACCAGCAGGTCGGCGCGGATGAGCTGGTCCTCGATGGTGGAGCGGAGTGTCTCGGCGTCGTCGGCGACCGCGCCCACGCGGTAGGCGATGGCCCCGGCGTCGCGGGCGGCGGCGCACAGGGCGAAGCTGTTCGAGTCGTAGATCTGGCCGGTGTCCAACGGCTCGCCCGGCTGGACCAGTTCGCTGCCGGTGGACAGGACGACCACCCGCGGGCGGGGGCGCACGCGGACGGTGCCGCGGCCGATCGCGGCCAGCAGGCCGATCTGCGGGGGGCCGAGGACCGTACCCGCCGCGAGGGCGAGGTCGCCCGCCCGCACGTCGCTGCCCTTCGCGCGCACATGGGCGCGTGCTTCGGCCGGGCGGTGCACCCGCACCTGCCCGGAGGCGCCCTCGGGGGCGGTGCTGTGGGCGCGCATCCCGGAGACCGGACCCTCGCCGAGTCCTCCGTCGGTCCACTCCACCGGGACGACGGCTTCGGCACCGGGCGGCAGCGGGGCGCCGGTCATGATGCGGGCGGCCTGCCCCGGACCCACGTGCGGCAGCTCGGACCGGCCCGCCGCGACGTCACCGACGACGGTGAGGACCGCCGGATACTCCTCGCCGGCGCCCGAGACATCCGCGACCCGCACCGCGTACCCGTCCATCGAACTGTTGTCGAACGGCGGCAGGGAGACCGGCACCGTGACGTCCTCGACCAGGACACAGCCCTGGGCGTCGAGGAGTTGCAGCTCGATGGGTTCGAGGGGGCGGACGGTCGCGAGGATGTCCTCCAGGTGGTCGTCCACCGACCAGAGACGGTCCTGGCCGGTGGTGCGGGCGGCGGCAGCGCTGCTCAAGATCCCTGCATCTCCTCGGCTACGTAACTGCGAAGCCAGGTCCGGAAGTCCGGGCCCAGGTCTTCACGTTCGCACGCGAGTCTGACAATGGCACGCAGGTAGTCGCCGCGGTCCCCGGTGTCATAGCGGCGGCCCTTGAAGACGACGCCGTGCACCGGGCCGCCGACCTTCTCGTCGGCGGCGAGCTGCTGGAGGGCGTCGGTGAGCTGGATCTCGCCGCCGCGGCCCGGCTCGGTCTGGCGCAGTATGTCGAAGATGTGGGGGTCGAGGACATAGCGTCCGATGATGGCGTAGTTGCTGGGCGCGTCCGCCGGGTCGGGCTTCTCGACCAGGCCGGTCACCTTGACCAGGTCGCTCTCACCGGTGGTCTCCACGGCGGCGGAGCCGTAGAGGTGGATCTGCTCGGGCTCGACCTCCATCAGCGCGATGACACTGCCGCCGTGCCGCTCCTGGACCTCGACCATGCGGGCGAGCAGGGGATCGCGGGGGTCGATCAGGTCGTCGCCGAGGAGCACCGCGAAGGGCTCGTGGCCGACGTGCGGGGCCGCGCACAGGACCGCGTGGCCGAGGCCCTTGGGGTCGCCCTGGCGCACGTAGTGCATGGTCGCGAGGTCGCTGGACTCCTGGACCTTGGCGAGCCGCCCGGCGTCGCCCTTCTTCTGGAGGGCCGACTCCAGCTCGTAGTTGCGGTCGAAGTGGTCCTCGAGGGGGCGCTTGTTGCGTCCCGTGATCATCAGGACGTCGTCGAGACCCGCCGACGCGGCCTCTTCGACCACGTACTGGATCGCCGGCTTGTCGACGACCGGCAGCATCTCCTTGGGAGTGGCCTTCGTGGCCGGAAGGAACCGGGTGCCGAGGCCTGCTGCGGGGATGACAGCCTTGCTGATCCTGGGGTGCGACTCAGTCATGCCCGTAACCATATCCGGTGCCTATGAGCAGAATCTGTGGCTCCGGTCAGTTGGCCATCATATGAGCACATAAAGAACCACGGGGAGCGATCTGTGCATCACGCCGGACGTGAGGCCGAGCCTGACAAGCGAATGTTGCGCCAAGGATTCCTGGCGGTGAGAAGCAGGTTGACAGCCGGTGACCTGCGGGAGACCGCCGAGGCCCTGGCCGCGCGCGCGCTGGAACTGCCGGAACTGGCGCACGCGCACACGGTGGCCGCGTATGTCTCCGTGGGGAGCGAGCCGGGCACCCTCGCGCTCCTGGACGCGCTGCACGCCCGCGGCGTGCGCGTCCTACTGCCGGTCCTCATGGCCGACAACGACCTGGACTGGGGCGCCTACGCGGGCGAGGGCTCCCTCACCCGCGTCCGACACGGCGGGCGGATGGCCCTCTTGGAGCCCGCGGGTGAGCGCCTGGGCCCCGAGTCCGTCCAGGAGGCCGACGCCGTCCTGCTGCCCGGCCTGGCGGTGGACCGGCGCGGACTGCGGCTGGGGCGCGGCGGAGGCTCGTACGACCGCGTACTGGCCCGCCTGGAACGCGCGGGGACGGATCCGGTCCTGGTGGTGCTCCTGTACGACACCGAGGTCGTCGAGGACGTCCCACGGGAGCCGCACGACCGGCCGGTGCACGCGGCGGTGACACCTTCGGGGGTCCGGCGCTTCCGGTGACGTGCCCCGTGGCGGCCGAGCCGGGCCCGGGCGGCCCGGCGAACACCGCGGGACACGGAAGGGGCCCTCCACGCGTGCGTGGAGGGCCCCTTCCGTGCATGCCGTCAGCGCCTCACGGCTTGAGCACCAGGGTGTCGCTCGTGCTCTTGTCGACCGCCTTCGCCGAGAAGGACCATGGCAGCAGTTCGCCCTTGGCCCACTTGTCCGTCTGGTCGGTGTAGTGCGCGCTGTAGGCGTGCCCGGACGCTCCGGAGAGGTTGATCCACTTCGACTTGTCGAGATCGTCGAGGTTGACCACCATCCGCATCGACGGCACCCAGACCACTCCGTAGCCGCCCGCGGCGTTCCAGCCGGTCGCGTTGACCGTCGCCTCGCCGCCACCGAGCTTCCAGGGGCCGCGGTTGAGCATGTACTTCAGGAAGGCGGGGCCCTCGGTGCCCAGGGTCTGGTTCTTCAGGAACAGGCGGTGCAGCCGGCCCCAGTTCCAGGTGTCGAGGTCCTTGCCGAGCTTGGCGGTCAGCTCCCAGCGGGCGTCCTTCATGGCCCGTACGAACAGCTCGTCACGGGTGTCGATCGCCTTGTCGAGGCGCGTCTTGGGCGCCTTCCACCAGTCGTTGTGCTCATCGTCGATGATCTTGCGGACCACCTCGAACCAGCGGTCGCCGCCGTCCGGCTGCGCCTGGTCGGCGTCGCGCTGACCGCACTCGAGGACCCTCCGGTCGTCGTCCGCGGGACCGGTGGTGTCGACCGGATCGACGTACAGGCACTGCCCCTTGACCCGCAGCTCCTTGGGCAGCTTGTTGCCGAAGGCCAGCTTGAGGATGTTGCGCCAGACCGCGTTGAAGTACGCGGCCGCCGCGGAGTCGGCGTCCTGGGTGTAGTCCCAGCCCTCCAGGAGCTTCTGTGTCTCACGGACGTTCTTGTCGGCGATGTCCAGCTTGAGCAGCTTGGGCACGATCTGCGCCGCGATCGCGCTGCTGTTGTCCAGCTGCATCTGCCGCATGTCGTCGGGCGAGATCTTGCCGCCGCCGCCGGTCTTCGTCGTGATCAGATCGGCGATCCGCTGGCTGCGCGCGCCGTAGCCCCAGTCCGTGGTGAGCGTGTAGGGGTACTTGTCCTTGTCGACGACGGCCTGGTTGGCGGTCACGATGTAGCCGCGCTTCGGATTGAACTCGTAGGGCAGCTCGGCCTGCTTGATGTACTGGCCGGTCCACGCGTACTTGGAGTCCCAGCCGGGCGCCGGAAGCGAGCCGTCGTCGCCCTTGGCGCGGATCGGGATCCTGCCGGGCAGCTGGTAGCCGATGTTGCCCGCGGTGTCGGCGTAGACCAGGTTCTGCGAGGGCACGTCGAAGGACGCGGACGCCTGGCGGAACTCGTTCCAGTCCGATGCCCGGTCGATCCGGAAGACGGCGTCCATGGAGGTGCCGGGGTCCAGGGCGGTCCAGCGCAGCGCTATGGCGTAGCCGTCGCCGCGGTCGGGAGCCGCCGTGTCGACGGTGGCCTTCTTGCCGACCTTGACCAGCTCGTCGTCACGGTCGGACAGCAGGGGTCCGTTGTTGGTCGCGCGCACGACGATGGTCTTGTCGGCGCCGCCCGCGACCTTGATCGTCTCCTTGCGGGTGGAGAAGGGGCGCACCTTGCCGTCGTACTGGTAGCCCTCGCCGGTGATCTTCTCCAGGTACAGGTCGGTGACGTCGACCCCGGAGTTGGTCATGCCCCAGGCGATCTTCTGGTTATGGCCGATTATCACGCCGGGCATGCCCGCGAAGGTGTAGCCGGAGACGTCGTACTGGCACTTGCTGGAGACGCTGGTGCAGTGCAGGCCCATCTGGTACCAGACCGAGGGCAGCGAGGGCGACAGGTGCGGGTCGTTTGCCAGCAGCGGCTTGCCGGTGATGGTGTGCCTGCCGTCGACGACCCACGAGTTGGAGCCGATGCCGTTGCCGTTCACACCGACGGCCGTGGGCACGTCGTCGAGCACGCTGTAGAGCTTGGAGAGCTGGCTCTGCAGACCGCCCGGCGCCGTCGTGTCGCCCGCCAGCCCGGTGCCCGCCGTGGACTGCGTGGTGCCGCCGGAGATCGTCGACGCCTTCGGCGCGTACGTCTGCGTGGCGCTGTCGTACGCGCCCTCCTGCGTGATCGTCTTGTTCCGGTCGTACGGGTACTCCGGGTACAGGTCGGCGATCTGCTTCGGGCCCAGACGGCTGGTCATCAGGGAGCGGTCGATCTCCTCCTGCATGTTGCCGCGCAGGTCCCAGGCCATCGCCTTGAGCCAGGCCACCGAGTCGACCGGGGTCCACTCCTGGGGCTTGTAGTCGTTGGTGAAACCGAGGGCCGCGTACTCCAGGGAGATGTCCTTGCCGTCCTTGCCCTTCAGGTAGGCGTTGACTCCCTTGGCGTACGCCTGCAGGTACTTCTTCGTGGAGGCCGACAGCTTGGTGTCGTACTCCTCCTTGGCGACCCGGTTCCAGCCCAGCGTCCGCAGGAACTCGTCGTTCTCGACCTGGCCCTTGCCGAACATCTCGGAGAGCCGGCCCGAGGTCATGTGCCGGCGCACGTCCATCTCGTAGAACCGGTCCTGCGCCTGGACGTAGCCCTGGGCCATGAACAGGTCGGCGTCGGAGGACGCGTAGATCTGCGGGATCCCGTAGCCGTCCCGCTTCACGCCGACGGGCCCGGAGAGCCCCTCGAGCGTGAGGGAGCCCTTGGTCTGCGGGAAGGAGGAACGGACGGTGCTGACTCCCCAGTACCCCCCGTAGGCCATGCCCCCGATCAGGGCCAGAACCAGGACGATCAGGATCAGACGGGCGCGGCGCCCCTTCTTCCTGCCGGACTTGCCGGGCTTTTGGCCGGAAGAGGCGGTGGTGTTCGGGGGCATCGCTGTCCTTGCTGTCCTCACGCGAGCGGCAGGCGGTCCTGGAGTGCTGGAGCAACCATAGGCGCAGGGCTCACCGCGCCTTGACGCGGAGTCGGGTACCCGGACGGCCGAGCGTTTGATCTCGGCCCCGGGAACGTCAAGAAAGCGTCAAGAGTTAGGTAAGGTAACGAAGTACTTGGACCGCTGTACCGACTTCCGGCGTTCGGATCGACCTGCTCGGACCCCGTGCCCGGATCGGCGAGAAGGGAACGGCCGCTGACTGTCCACCACCTCAACCAGCTCCTGCTCGTCTGCTCGCTCGTCCTGCTCGTCGCGGTGGCAGCGGTTCGGATCTCCTCACGCAGCGGGCTCCCCAGCCTGCTCGTCTACCTGGGCATCGGCATGGCCATGGGCCAGGACGGCGTCGGCGACATCCATTTCAGCAACACCGAGCTGACCCAGGTCATCGGATACGCGGCCCTGGTCGTGATCCTGGCCGAGGGCGGCCTCGGCACGAAGTGGAAGGAGATCAGACCGGTCCTTCCGGCCGCCGCCTCGCTGGCGCTGGTCGGTGTCGCGGCGAGCGTGGGGGTCACCGCCACCGCCGCCCACTACCTGATCGACCTGGAGTGGCGGCAGGCACTCATCATCGGCGCGGTGGTGTCCTCGACGGACGCGGCGGCGGTCTTCTCGGTGCTGCGCAAGGTCCCCCTCCCCTCCCGCGTGACGGCCGTCCTGGAGGCCGAATCGGGCTTCAACGACGCCCCGGTGGTCATCCTCGTCGTCGCGTTCAGCACGGCGGGTCCCGTGGAGCACTGGTACGTGCTGGTGGGAGTGATAGCCCTGGAACTGGCCATCGGCGCGGCCATGGGCCTCGCGGTCGGCTGGCTCGGCTCCTGGGGGCTGCGGCACGTGGCGCTGCCCGCCTCCGGGCTCTACCCGATCGCCGTGATGGCGATCGCCGTCACCGCCTACGCGGCCGGCGCCCTCGCTCACGGCAGCGGCTTCCTCGCCGTGTACCTCGCCTCGATGACGCTCGGCAACGCCAAGCTGCCGCACTGGCCCGCCACCCGGGGCTTCGCCGAGGGACTCGGCTGGATCGCCCAGATCGGCATGTTCGTCCTGCTCGGCCTGCTGGTCACGCCGCACGAGATGGGCGACGACATCTGGCCCGCGCTCGTCATCGGCCTGGCGCTGACCGTGGTGGCCCGGCCCCTGAGCGTCTTCGCCGCCCTGGTGCCCTTCCGCATCCCCTGGCAGGAGCGGACGCTGATGTCCTGGGCGGGGCTGCGCGGCGCCGTGCCCATCATCCTGGCGACCATTCCGATGGTGAGCGGCATCGAGGAGAGCCGCCGGATCTTCAACATCGTCTTCGTCCTGGTCGTCGTCTACACCCTCATCCAGGGGCCCACGCTGCCCTGGCTGGCCCGCACGCTGCGGCTGGGCGAGTCCACGGGCCCGGCCGACCTGGGCATCGAATCGGCGCCCCTGGAGCGGCTGCGCGGGCATCTGCTGTCCGTGGCGATCCCCAAGGGGTCGCGCATGCACGGCGTCGAGGTGGCCGAGCTGCGCCTGCCCGCGGGCGCCGCCGTCACCCTCGTCGTCCGCGAAGGGACCTCCTTCGTGCCGCTGCCCACGACGGTGCTGCGACGCGGCGACGAACTGCTGGTGGTGGCCACCGACCCGGTCCGCGACGCGGCCGAGCGACGGCTGCGCGCGGTGGGCCAGGGCGGCAAACTGGCGGACTGGCTGGGCCCCCTGGGCGGCGGCAGCGGACGCTGAGACGGCGGAAATCCACCCCGTTGCGCATTCACAGGCCAGCGGTGCGGTGGTGCTCGTTTTCACAGGCACCGCATACCTCTCCACCTGTACCATGAAGGCATACTTTGATCGAACCAACTCTGCCTGACGCAGAGCTGGCGCGACCGTATGGCGGTCGCGGTGCCCTTGCAGGGGGCGGCGCGGCATCTACCGCAGTTCCGCGCAAGAGGACAGCTCTCGGCGCCCCCGCACGGGCGCGCTACCAGGCGGCAGAAAGGCACGGGCCGTGGCATCCACGGTCACCTCCCGCCCCGGGTACGGACAGCTGCTGCGCACCCGCGGCGCCTGGACGTTCCTGCTTCCCGGTTTCGCGGCGCGCCAGCCGTTCGCGATGCTGACCATCTCCCTCGTGCTCCTCGTCCAGCACACCACCGGCTCGTACGGGGCCGCCGGCGCCGTCGCCGCGGCCACCGGCGTCTCCATGGCGCTGTTCGCTCCCCTCACCGGCCGTCTCGCCGACCGTCACGGGCAGCGGGCCGTCCTGCTGCCCGGCGTCCTGGTGCACGTCCTGGCCGCCCTCTGCCTGACCGCCCTGGCCCTGTCGGACGCCCCTCTGTGGGCCCTTTTCCTCGCCGCCGTGCCGACCGGCGCCTCGGTGCCTCAGATCGGGCCCATGGTGCGCGCCCGCTGGGGCGTGAAACTCCAGGACTCGCCCCTGATGAGCACCGCGGCGGCCTTCGAGTCCGTGACGGACGAGCTGACCTTCGTCCTGGGCCCGCTGGTCGCGACCGCCCTGTGCACCACCGTGCACCCGGCGGCGGGCCTGCTGACCGAGGCCACGCTGACCCTGGTCGGCGGCCTCCTCTTCGCCGCGCAGAAGAGCACCCAGCCCGCCACCGCCCGCGAGGGGCACGCGCGCGTGGAGCACGGTTCCGCGCTGCGGATCCCCGGGGTGCGTGTACTGATCGTGACCTTCCTGGGCATCGGCTCCGTCTTCGGCGGCATGCAGGTCTCGCTCGCCGCGTTCAGCGAGTCCATCGGCGAGCCCGGCATGAACGGCATCCTGTACGGCGTCTTCGCCGCCGGGAACATGCTGTCGGGCGTCGTCTGCGGCGCCGTCGCCTGGAAGGTGGCCCACCGGCGACGCCTCGTCATCGGGTACGCCGCCCTCACGCTCACCGCCTCGGGACTGTGGGCCGCCCACTCGGTGACCCTGCTCATCGGCATCGGGTTCCTGGTCGGCATGTGCATCGCTCCGGCCCTGATCACCGGCTACACCCTGGTCGAGGGACTGGTGCCGGCCGGTGCCCGCACCGAGGCCTTCACCTGGCTGACCGGTGCCGTCGCCCTCGGCCAGGCCGCGGCCGTCACGGTGGCCGGGCAGATGGAGGACCGCCTGTGGGACGGCGCCGGATTCCTGGTGCCGATGGGCGGTACGGCCCTGGCGCTGGTCACCCTGGTGGCCCTGCGTTCACGGCTCGTGACACGACCCGCCGGCCGCACCGTCGCACGTGGCGTCGGTCACCGAGTGCCGGTGACAGTGGACTGATCTCTCGGAATACGTCAGTATGGATCGTCGTTAGCACTCACTGAGTGAGAGTGCCAGGAGGAAGACAAGTGCCGACCTACCAGTACCAGTGCACCGAGTGCGGCGAGGGCCTCGAGGCGGTGCAGAAGTTCACCGACAACGCCCTGACCGAGTGCCCCAACTGCGGTGGCCGCCTGAAGAAGGTGTTCTCGGCCGTCGGCATTGTCTTCAAGGGCTCCGGCTTCTACCGCAATGACAGCCGCGGCTCCTCGTCGACCAGCTCGCCGGCGTCCAAGCCGTCGACGCCCTCACCGGCGGCGTCGTCTTCTTCGTCATCGTCTTCGTCATCGACGACCTCGTCGTCGGAGTCGAAGTCGTCGGGCAGCGGTTCGTCCAGCAGCTCCGCCGCGTAGTCCGCCCCGCGGGACGCGATTCCTACCGGACCCTGCCGTCACCGACGGCAGGGTCTTCGGCGTGCCTCGGGCCCGGCTAGGGTGCGGTCCATGGCGAACACGGAGAACCCAGTGGACCCGGCCGGGGAGCAGGCGCCCGGCGTGGCCGAGATCGGCGTCATCGGCGGCTCGGGCTTCTACTCCTTCCTCGACGACGTGACCGAGATACAGGTGGACACCCCCTACGGGCCGCCCAGCGATTCCCTGTTCCTGGGCGAGATCGCCGGGCGACGGGTCGCCTTCCTGCCACGCCACGGCCGCGGCCACCATCTGCCGCCGCACCGCATCAACTACCGGGCCAACCTGTGGGCGCTGCGGTCCGTCGGCGCCCGGCAGATCCTCGGGCCCTGCGCGGTGGGCGGCCTGCGCCCCGAGTACGGGCCGGGCACGCTGCTCGTGCCGGACCAGATGGTCGACCGGACGAAGACGCGGGCGCAGACGTACTTCGACGGACTGCCGCTGCCGGACGGCACGGTGCCGAACGTGGTGCACGTGTCGCTGGCCGACCCCTACTGCCCCGTCGGCCGCGAGGCCGCTCTGGAGGCGGCGCGCGGGCGGGACTGGGAGCCGGTGGACGGCGGCACGCTCGTGGTGGTCGAGGGGCCGCGGTTCTCCACTCGCGCCGAGTCGCTGTGGCATCAGGCGCAGGGCTGGTCCGTGGTGGGCATGACCGGCCATCCCGAGGCCGCGCTCGCCCGTGAACTCGAGCTCTGTTATACGTCGTTGACCCTGGTCACCGACCTGGACGCGGGCGCGGAGGCCGGCGAGGGCGTCTCCCACGACGACGTCCTCAAGGTGTTCGCGGCCAACGTGGACCGGCTGCGGAGCGTGCTGTTCGACGTGGTGGCGGGGCTGCCGGAGAACGGAACGCGGGACTGCCTGTGCACGACGGCGATGGGGGGCATGGACCCGGGGTTCCCACTGCCGTGACGGTCGGCGGGCGGGATGGGGCGAAGTGCGGACGGACCTGCGGGAAGACCGGTCGGCGCGTGCGGAACTCCTCGTTTGGGTGAGGGAGTTGTCCACAAATCGTCGGTGATCCACCGGCTCCGACGGGATTCGCCGCGAGGCCTCATCGTGGGATCGCAAGCCCGGTCCCTCGTCGCAGGTGGTGGTTCCCCATGGCCCAGCTCTCCCCCTCCTCCTCCCGCCCGATCCCCACGGCCCCCGTCCTCCCCTGGGACGCGGAGGTCCCCGCGGGACAGCCCTTGGACGCGTACACAGGGCCGCCCCTGGACGCGTACGCGAGGCCGCCCGTGGACCCGTACGACGTGGACGACCCGCGTCCGCCGGGCGTGGACGCGCCCCCGACCTGCGAAGTGCCGCAGTTCCCGCCCGTTCGCGTGCGCGGCGGCCGGTATCGGCTGCGGCGCCTCTCCCGGCACCGGCGGCGGGCCGTGGCCGCGGGGCTCGCGGTCACGGCGGCGGCCCTCGTGGCGGCCGGCCCCCGAGCCGCGGAGCGGGCACGCGGCCACCCGGCGTCCTCGGCCTCGGTGCCGGCTCTGTCCGCACCCACGTCCGCCGCCTCCTCCCCTTCTGGCTCCGGTGCCGGTTCCGCTTCCTCGTCCCGTTCCGCTTCCGGTTCCGTACGGGGGGCCGGCGGGGTCGAGATGGTGGCGGCGCCGGTGCGGATCGCCGACGCGGCCACGGTGCGGCTTCTCGGGCCCGGGGATCGTGTCGACGTGATCGCGTCGGACGGCCGCGGCCAGGGGCGCGTGGTCGCGGCCGGGGCCCGGGTGAGCGCGGTGCCGGACTCCGGCGGTACCGAGCCCGGTGCGCTGGTCGTGCTGTCCGTGCCCCGGCCCACCGCGGCACGGCTGGCCGGTGCGGGCATCACCTCACGGCTGGCGGTGACACTGTGCTGAGGACTCCGCCGGATATCGAATCGGTGTCAAGTCCCACACGGGAGCTGCGGAATTGGACAGCCCCGGCATGCCCTGCCGTAGGTTGCGGAGCTGTTTGTTCCACAACTTGTGCAGAGGGGCCTCTTGGTGAGCGAGAAGCAACAACCCGGCGTTTGGCAAGGTTTCAAGACCTTCCTCATGCGGGGCAATGTCATCGATCTGGCCGTCGCGGTGGTCATCGGAGCGGCCTTCACCAACATCGTCAACTCGGTGGTGAAGGGCATCATCAACCCGATGGTGGGCGCGATCGGCACGAAGAACCTGGACAGTTACAACTCCTGTCTGAAGGGGCCGTGCCACGGCAGCGGGGACACCGCCACGGGCGTCCGCGTCATGTGGGGTTCGGTGCTGGGCGCCACGCTCAGCTTCGTGATCACCGCGGCCGTCGTCTACTTCCTGATGGTCCTGCCGATGTCGAAGTTCCTGGCCCGGCAGGCGGCCCGCCAGAAGGCGAGGGAGGGCACCCAGGAAGTCATCGAGGTGTCCGAGCTGGAAGTGCTCAAGGAGATCCGCGACGCCTTGCTCGCTCAGCGCGGTTCGGGGCAGAGGCCCAGCTAGGGAGCGGCGCCGCGGGGACCGGGAGGGGGCCGGTCCCGAAGGCGCCGGGGCCGCGTCGGCGGCCCCGCTGCCCGGCTCAGAGGTGGTGGGGCGGCTTCTCGTCGAGGAAACGCTTCAGGTCGGCGGCGCTGTCGGCGTCGCCGCCCGGCCGCTCGCCCCATCCCCGGTCCGTGTCGTCAAGGGACTGCTGGCTCAGCGGGTCGTCGAAGACCAGCGTCGGCTTCCGCGGAGCGGGGCGTACCTCCCCGGACGACTCGGTGCGCGGTTCCGGGGCATCGCTTGGTTCGGGCGCGGGGGTGGTACTCATGCGTCCAGGGTACGCCGAGAGCATGCCGGCCCCTCGCGCCACAACCGGCGGATCAGGCCCCCCACGTGGGCGTTCCGGGTCCTTTTCTGCTGTGCTTGGCCGCATGACGTCCAGTTCCGCTTCCGAATCCGCACCGACGCCCGGCACCTCCCGGCTCGGGCCCCTGCGCAGGATGACCGCCCGGGGGCGGGACGAGGCGCACCGGGTCGCGACGCCTCTGGAGCTCTTCTTCGACCTGTGTTTCGTCGTGGCGATCGCCCAGGCCGGCGCCGAGCTGGTGCACTCCATGGCCGGGGGTCACGCGGGCGAGGGCATCCTCAACTACGTGATGATCTTCTTCGCCATCTGGTGGGCGTGGATGAACTTCACGTGGTTCGCCTCGGCGTACGACAACGACGACGCGCTCTTCCGGGTGGTCACGTTGGTGCAGATCGCCGGTGTGCTGGTGCTCGCCGCCGGGGTGTCGCGGGCGTTCGAGAACCACGTCTTCCTGGCTGTCTGGCTCGGCTACGCGATCATGCGGTTCGCACTGATCACCCAGTGGCTGCGGGCGTCGCGCTCCGCCGAGGGCGCCGAGAGAACGATGGCGCTGCGGTACGCGGTCGGCGTGCTGCTGTGCCAGGTCGGCTGGCTGGGCCTGCTGGTCCTGCCGGAGTCGGGCCGCGGCTGGGTGTTCCTGGTGATGGCGCCCTTGGAGATGTGCGTCCCGCTGTACGCGGAGAAGGACTACGTCACCTCGTGGCACGCGCACCACATCTCCGAGCGGTTCGGCCTGTTCACGATCATCGTGCTCGGCGAGTCGATCTCCGCGGCCACGGTCGCCGTGAAGACGGGCGTCGACGAGCACGACGCGCTGGGCCACCTGCTGCCGATCGCCGTGGGCGGCCTGCTGATCGTGTTCGCCGCCTGGTGGATCTACTTCGCGGTGCCCATCCACGGCTTCCTGCGGTCCAACAGACAGTCGTTCCTGTGGGGGTACGGCCACTACCTGATCTTCGCGTCGGCGGCCGCGATCGGCGCGGGTCTGGAGGTCGCGGTCGAGCAGGCGGTCGGCAAGGCGCACATCTCGACGCTCGCCGCGTCCGCCGCGGTGACACTGCCGACGGCGCTCTACTTCCTCATGGTGTGGCTCCTGCACGCGCGCCACTTCAAGGTGGGCACCGCTCAGCAACTGACCCTGCCCACGGCCGCGTTGCTGATGATCCTGTGCACCTTCCTGGGCGACTGGGCGGTGCTCGTGGCGGGAATCGTGGCGACTTCGACCGTGACGGTGGGAGTGATCCTGACCGCGCGGATGACCGCACCGGAGAGACGAGGGACGGCGGGCGCCGCGTAAGGGCCGCACGAGCGACGCGGGGCACGGGCGGACGGGCGGGCGGGCGCGGAGGAGGCGCGGGACGGAGGGGGAGCGCCGAGGGCGGGGTGGGGGAAACACTGAGCCCATGACAGTTGACGCTCTGACAGATGTCGCGGGGCTGCGCGTGGGGCACGCGACACGCATCGGCGACGGTTGGCTCACCGGCACCACGGTGGTGCTCGCTCCCCCGGGCGGCGCCGTCGCGGCCGTCGATGTGCGCGGCGGTGGACCCGGCACCAAGGAGACCGACGCGCTCGACCCGCGCAATCTGGTGCAGAAGGTCGAGGCGGTCGTCCTGACCGGCGGCAGCGCGTACGGGCTGGACTCCGCGTCCGGGGTGATGGCCTGGCTGGAGGAGCGGGGGCGTGGCGTGCGGGTGGGCGTCGATCCGGCGCACGTCGTGCCGGTGGTGCCCGCCGCCTGCGTCTTCGACCTGGGCCGCGGCGGCGACTTCCGGGCACGGCCGGACGCGGCCACGGGCAGGGCCGCGGTCGAGGCGGCCGGCACGAGTGGACCGGGCGCCCCGGTGGCGGAAGGGTGCGTGGGCGCGGGCACGGGGGCGACGGTCGGGGCGGTCAAGGGCGGGGTCGGGTCGGCGAGCGCCGTGCTCGACTCGGGGATCACGGTGGCCGCGCTGGTGGTGGCCAACGCCGCGGGATCGGCGGTGGATCCGGAGACGGGGGCGCTGTACGGGGAGTTGCTGGGGGGCGGGCGGGCGGAGTACCCCGCGCCCGGGGTCCAGGAGGCGGCTCGGAAGCGGCTCGCCGAGGCCGCCGCGAGGAACGCGCCGCCGCCGTTGAACACCACGCTCGCCGTCGTCGCGACCGACGCCGTCCTCACCCGGGCGCAGGCGCACAAACTCGCCGGGACGGCACACGACGGCATCGCCCGCGCGGTGCGGCCGGTACATCTGCTCAACGACGGGGACACGGTGTTCGCGCTGGCCACCGGCGTCCGGCCGCTCGCCGCCGGGGACCCGCTCGCGCTCAACGAGATTCTTGCGGCCGGCGCGGACCTGGTGACACGGGCGATCGTACGGGCGGTGCGGGCGGCCGGGCCGGTGGACGGTCCGGGCGGGATGTGGCCGTCGTACGAGGAGTTGTACGGGAGCCGGTAGTCGATAACCAGTGGCCGACAACCTGTGGCCGGTGCCGGTAGCCCACATCCGATGGCCGGTGGCCGATGCCAGTGGCCGGTGGCCGGTGGCCGGTGGCCGGTGGCCGGTGGCCGGTGGCCGGTGGCTCCAGGGTGGTCCCGAAGGGGGCGATTGTCCCGGTTCTGTCACCGGATGGCGTCAGGCGGAAATCGTGGGAACCCTTCTCTTCACCGCTGGCTCTTTCCCCACGCACCGGAGCGGATCACCCACACCACAAGGAACTGGAGAAGCCCGTGAATACGCCGAACTCAGCAGCGCGGCGCGCACTGGGGGCCTGTGCCGCCCTGATGGTCGGCGCCCTCGCCCTCACCGCCTGCGGTGGCAACGCCAGTGCCGACACCGAAGGCAAGGGCGGCAAGAACAGCAGCGGCTCCGCCAAGACGTCCACGGCGAAGATCGCCATCTCGGCCAAGGACGGTTCGACGAGCGCGTCCATCAACGCGACCGGCGTCAAGGTCAGCGACGGCAAACTGACGGACGTGAAGATGACGCTGTCGGGGAGCGGTGCCGCCGTACCGGGGGCGATAACCGCGGACGGCGACAGTTGGCAGCCCAAGGCGCAGCTGGAGCGTGGGACGAAGTACCAGATCTCGGCCACCGCGAAGGACGCGAGCGGGCGCACGGCCGCCGCCAACTCCATTTTCACCACGGTCTCTTCGAGCAACAGCTTCATCGGTACGTACACGCCCGACAACGGCAGCACGGTCGGCGTCGGGATGCCGGTCTCCTTCACCTTTGACAAGGCGATCAGCAAGCCGAAGGCCGTGCGGTCGCACATCAGCGTCACTTCCAGCAGCGGGCAGCAGGTGGTCGGGCACTGGTTCGGCGCGCAGCGGCTCGACTTCCGGCCCGAGCAGTACTGGAAGGCCGGCTCCAAGGTGACGATGAAGATCGACCTGGACGGCGTCGAGGGGGCGAACGGCGTCTTCGGCGTGCAGAAGAAGACGGTCACCTTCACCGTCGGCCGCTCCCAGGTCTCCACGGTCGACGTCACCACACAGACCATGACGGTGGTGCGGGACGGCAAGACCCTCAAGTCGGTGCCGATCTCGGCCGGCAGCCCGGAGCACACCACGTACAACGGGCAGATGGTGATCTCCGAGAAGTTCACGCAGACGCGGATGAACGGCTCGACGGTGGGCTACGGCGGCGAGTACGACATCCCGGACGTGCCGCACGCGATGCGCCTGACGTCGTCGGGGACGTTCGTCCACGGCAACTACTGGTACAACCGCGGGAATCCGCCCTTCGGCCGGCAGGGCACCAGCCACGGCTGCGTCGGGATGGCCGATGTGCAGGGTGCGCAGGGGGACACGACCGCCCGGTGGTTCTACGACAACTCCCTGGTCGGGGACGTCGTGACGGTGAAGAACTCGCCCGACAAGACGGTCGCGCCCGACAACGGGCTGAACGGCTGGAACATGTCGTGGAGCGCGTGGACCGCGGGAAATACCGCCTGACGGAGCGCCGTTGACGTGGAGGCGGGCCGTGTGGGAACTTGCCGCGCGGCCCGCTCGTTTTTGTGTCCGTACGTTTTCTCGGTTCCCAGGAATGATGTCGGACCGAGGGGCTACGGTATGCACCCACAAGGTGACATGCAGCAACGCCGGGAGAAACCTTGAGCGTTCCGTACGAGACAGCAGCGTACGAACCACCCGAGTCGCCCGAGTCTCCGGAGGAGCACCTCGCGCGACTCCTCGGCCGTGCCCTGAACTCCTTCGAGCTGCCCGACGAGGCGATACGTCGGCTCGACTGCGCGCTGGCGCACGACAGTTCCCTGCACTCCGCGCACCACAGCGCGGGGCTGCACCGCGAGACGTACCGGCACACCTGGCTGCTCGCCGACGGCTCCGCGGTCACGTTGTGGGAGCTCGTGCACAACACGGCGCCGGGAAGCGAGCCGCAGCACGAGGTGTACGTCGACGAGGAGGAGTTGCGTGCCGCCACGGCGCGGCTGCCGCTGCCGCCGGACGCGCCGGACTTCGAGTTGCCGGTGATGGTCGGGCTGTCGCCGATCCCCGAGCCGCGGCACGCGTACGTGCCCGACGACTCGGCGGATCACGCGCGGCGTCTGCTGCGGCGCGCGGAGAACGCGGACCGGCCGGGTCCCGACCTCACGACGCCGCTGTTGCGGACCGCGTTCGCGCACCAGATCACCCAGGCCTTCGGCCGCCCCTGCCGGGCGGGCCAGGTGGGCCTGTGCTTCTCGCTCTACGAGCACGCGTTCCTGCTCCGCGACGGCCGGGAGATCTCCCTGTGGGAGGTCGAGCACACGGCGACGCCGGACGGTCGGCACATGTGCGAGGTCTACCCGACGGAGGACGCGGCCCGCGCCGCGATGGAACGCCGGGCAGCACGACTCGGCTGACCCGACGCGGCCGGCCCGATGCGACCGGCCTGGCGCGGCTGACCCGACGCGGCCAGCCTGATGCGGTCGACCCGAAGCGGCCCGCTCGACGCGGCTGACACCCCTGGGCTGTCACGACGCGGCCGGGACGACTCCGCACACGGCGATCCCGCGGGTGCCCGCGCGCCGGCCCGGACGGGTACGGGGCACACCTGCGGCCCGGGGTGACGGGCGTGCGAGCGGGGCCCGATGTCACAACCGCGCGGATGCGCCCCGGTGTCGCCGGGCCCGCGGGTGCGGCGGCGCGGGGCACGCGTTCTACGGGCGGCTGTCGCTGAACTGCCGTACCAGGCCCGCGAACGCGGCGCGCTCTTCGGGGGTGAGCTCGACGGACTCGGCGACGGGGCCGGAGCGCCGTTGGTGGGGCATCGCCCGCAGCACGGCTCCGTGGGACCTCGTGGACCGCATGGGCCCCAGAAGTCCCACGGCGCGGGCCCGGCGCGCCAGACGGATCAGACCGATGGCCCAGACGACGGTCAAGAGGGCGAGGACGGCCACGCCTATCAACTGGGAGATCGATACATGCTCAGGCATACGCACCAGTAGACACCACGGTCCGGGGCTTGGCCCCGGACCGTGACGTATATCGCAGATGCCGCGAAGGTGTCGATCTCTCACAGGTGCGGTGAACGGCTCACCACCGCCCCAATCGGGCGGACGGGGGCGCGTCTCAGGCCGCGACCGGCTCCGTGGTGTCGGCCTTCGTGGCTATCGGAGCGTCCGCGACATCCGCGCCCGCACCGGCGGAAGCCTGCTTCCGCATGCCCTTCAGGACGACCACCAGGGCCGTGGTGACACAGACGCCGGCCGCGATGGCGATCAGGTAGAGGAACGGGTTGCCGATCAGCGGGACCACGAAGATGCCACCGTGCGGGGCCCGCAGCGTCGCGCCGAAGATCATCGAAAGGGCTCCGGTGACCGCACCGCCCGCCATGGCGGAGGGAATGACGCGCAGCGGGTCGGCGGCCGCGAACGGGATCGCGCCCTCCGAGATGAAGGAGGCGCCCAGGACCCAGGCCGCCTTGCCGTTCTCACGCTCGGTCTGGGTGAAGAGCTTGCCGCGCACTGTCGTGGCGAGGGCCATGGCGAGCGGCGGGACCATACCGGCCGCCATCACGGCCGCCATGATCTTCATGGCCGAGTCACTGGGGCTGGCGACCGCGATACCGGCGGTGGCGAAGGTGTACGCGACCTTGTTGACCGGCCCACCGAGGTCGAAGCACATCATCAGGCCCAGCAGCGCGCCGAGCAGGACGGCGTTGGAACCGGTGAGGCCGTTGAGCCAGTCGGTCATGCCCTTCTGCGCGGAGGCGATGGGCTTGCCGATGACCACGAACATCAGGAACCCGACGACCGCCGCGGAGATCAGCGGGATCACCACCACCGGCATGATGCCGCGCAGGGCCGCCGGGATCCGCACCTTCTGGATCCCGATCACCACACCACCGGCGAGGAGACCGGCGGCCAGTCCGCCGAGGAAGCCGGCGTTGATGGTGAGGGAGATCGCCCCGCCGACGAAGCCGGGCACGATACCGGGCCGGTCCGCCATGCCGTAGGCGATGTAGCCGGCCAGCACCGGGACGAGGAACCCGAAGGCGACGCCGCCGATCTGGAAGAGCAGCGCGCCCCAGCTGTCCCCCTGCGTCCACACGAAGTGGTCCATCACCGACGGCGCCTTGTTGATCTGGTAGCCGCCGATCGCGAACCCGAGGGCGATCAGCAGACCGCCGGCCGCGACGAACGGGACCATGTAACTCACGCCGGACATCAGCCATTTGCGGAGCATGGAGCCGTAGCCCTCACCGGCAGCACCGGCGCGCTCCACCGGCGTGCCGGATGCGGAGCCCGCGGTGACCTCGCCGCGCTCCGCCTTGCCGCGGACCTCGGAGATCAGCTCGGTGGGCCGGTTGATGCCCGCCTTCACACCGACGTCCACGGTCGGCTTCCCGGCGAACCGGTCCTTGTCCCGTACGGGCACGTCGTGCGCGAAGATCACGCCGTCCGCGTCCGCGATGACCGCCGGGTCGAGCCGGGTGAATCCGGCCGAGCCCTGTGTCTCGACGACGAGTTCGACGCCCGCCGCGCGGCCCGCGTTCTCCAGCGACTCGGCCGCCATGTAGGTGTGCGCGATACCGGTGGGGCAGGAGGTGACGGCGACGATACGGAACGGACGCGCGCCGGTGGTGCCCGTGGCGGGGGGGGGGGGGGGGGCCCCCCACAACACCACCCCGACGCCGGGCACCACCGCCGCCCCCACCGCCCCCC